>CAZKYX010000008.1:41241-42459 GCA_964557125.1 uncultured Gammaproteobacteria bacterium | reverse complement strand
ATTTCATCTCCTATATATAAAGCGTCGCTTTTTGAGATACCATTCTGTTTTAGGAAGTTGCTAATTAACTTGTCTTTGCCAAACATCCCAGCATCACCATTTATATAGTCAAACACTTCTATATTATTGTTTTTCAAGAATAGCTTCACATTCTCTTTTGCATTTGAAGTAATAATTCCCAAAGTATACCCTTTGTTCTTAAGACTTGTAAGTACTTCAGGCAAACCCCTAAATGGATGCAGCTGAGCTATTTTTTCTTTTTGCATCTTCTTCATGTCATGTGCCAGAAAAGGAATTTTATATAGTGGAATCTTTAATCTTTTTACCAATGTTCTTGCGTCAAGCGATCTGCTCTTTTCAATTTCTGCGAGAGGTATTTTAGGAAAATTGTACTTGTCCGAAAGCGTCTCAACTATTTCTAAGAAATTATCAAAAGAATCAGCAATTGTTCCATCAAAATCAAATAGTAGTACTTTGTTCATACTTACATTATACAAATTTCCTTGTATTTGCAGACATATGTCCGGTCGTAGAAGACAAACTAGCTGTAATGATGCAACTATTTTGTTAAAATCATTTTAGATGGATGAGGAAATTATGGATGCAAATCCAAAACTACCTGAAGTTGGCTACGAATCTCTTCGAGTAGCTGTTTATTTAGGACAAGATAGAGCAAGTCTCTTTTTGACAGCTAAAGGATTAAAGCCTGCAACGATTTTAGAGTTAGTGTTTGAACCAGGTCATCAAGAGTACACGGAAAATGATTATAGTGCTGATATTAATAATTGTGAGCAAATGCTCCGTGATCTTGGGTTACCATACGAGCCAGAGCATTACAATGATGATGAAGATTTGGAAAGACACATTTTTTTAGTAGGGAAAGACCAGCAAAGCCTAAAGGATTTAGCAACTGCAGAACGTGCAGACAACTCTGACTATTATTCATATGGAATGGCATTAGGCAAAGCATTGGGGTATCCGGAAACAGCAATTATTGCAGATGCAACCAAATCAGCAATGCCAATATCGGAATATCCCCCAGAACTCTTAAATGACCCATCTAGGAAATTTTGTGTTTTTGCGCTATCGCGAGAACACTGGCAAGAAGAGATGGAGGTAGTAAAGCAACAAGCAGAGTTTATAAAAAAAGAAGACCCTAGTCTCTATAATGCTATTCTAAACAACTAGTCGTTACTGAAAATGTTAAACGATTTTCGA
>CAZKYX010000008.1:36603-41141 GCA_964557125.1 uncultured Gammaproteobacteria bacterium | reverse complement strand
ATTGCCGATTCGTCTAATGGTAGGACAACGGGTTCTGGATCCGTTTATTGGGGTTCGAATCCCTGATCGGCAGCAAAGCGCTTATGAAAATCGTACTGCATACAAACAAGCAAGAGGATGTGGATAGCGCCTTGGACGTTTCAAAAAAAGTATTTGAACCCTCTAAAGAGGAACTACTAAAATATCACGATAAAACCGATTGGTTGAATAAGATAAATAGTGGCGGTTTGTTAGTTACTGCATGGGATGATAAAAATATTGTAGGATTTTCCATTTGCTACCCGAAAGAGAAAATACTCCATATTTGGAATGTCGGCGTAATAAAAGACTATCGAAAACATGGAATTTGGAAAATGATGTATGAAGAAATAGAAAAATTTGCCAACAAGAAAAAATTTGATCAGTTAACCCTTAACACTTATAAAGATAAATTTCCAAGTATGTATAACTTTGTTTTGAATAACGGTTATACCGTATACAAAACTGAGGAAGATAAATCTTTTTGTATAAAAGAGATATAAATAAGAGATGATTCTTTAACGATATACCAAACGCAAAGACTTATTCCTTTCGTAAAATCTTCTCCATTGCTTTTCCATTCGCCAATTCGTCTATCAACTTATCAAGATAGCGGATTTCCCGCATTGTTGGCTCTTTGACCTCCTCAACCCTCACTCCACAAACCATACCCTTAATCAGAGAGCGTATGGGATTTAAGCGAGGGGCTTGCCCCAGAAATGTCTCAAAATCTGTTTCTTTCCTCAATTGCTCATTTAGCTCGTCCTGACTGTATCCAGTCAACCAGCAAATAATTTCATCAACTTCTGCTTTTTTGCGACCCTTCCTCTCAGCTTTTGCAACATACTCAGGATACACTCTTGCAAAACTCATCAAATAAATCCGGTGTTTTAACATAACGCTCTAATATTACCACATCACTACCCTGCTATAATTATTCACATGGAAGATTTGTGAGAAAAGGCAGTAAAAAACAACGCAGTGTGGTGTTACACTATTTGCAACTCGCACAATGCAACTGGGCAGTTTTTGGAAGATGTTTGGATTAACAAAAATGTAGTTCCTCGTTTTTATCCAAACGCTATAACATTAAAATCAAATGTGGATGATATGTCCAAATATTTACAAGAAATTACACTTCCCTCATACACCATAAAAGACAGCTACAACAGTTTGGACATTAATAAACAAGGATATTCGATTCTTTTTGAAGCAGAATGGATTGCATTACCAACACCGTTGTTAGAAACTGCAGAGAATTGGAGGCTTATAAAAAGTCCAGAGGAATTGGAAGAATGGGAACTTACTTGGAACAATAACATAGTTGATAAACGAATCTTTTTACCAGCATTGCTTGATAATCAAAATGTTTTTTTTCTTGCAAAATACGAAAACGAGCAAATAATTGCAGGTGCAATTGCAAATATTGCCTCAGAAGTCGTAGGGCTTTCAAATGTTTTTTCGCATGATAAAACAGGTAATGCTTTTTCTGAAAGCTGTACTTTTGTTCGTGGAAATGTATCACACCTTCCAATCGTTGGATACGAAAGAGGAGCAGACTTGGACAGGGCAAGGGTAGCAGGATTTGAGACTTTTGGAAAACTTAAAGTCTTACAAATCTCATAGAAAATACTTATCTATAGATTCTGTCATTAACTATCCATTCGTGTCCCATCCCAACCGTATCCTTATCGACAAGTGTTTCTATAATACGCTGATGACTCAGTGGTGACACCATTTCATGACCTGTGCTCGCATTGATATCATCACATTGCATCCATGATGTTTTACACAAACTGCACACAAATCCAATTGAGCTATTTACCATCATGTGCGTTTTTTTAATTGTTCCCTCTTTGCATTTTGGACATTTCATATATATTTCACCTCTTTATTCTTTTATACACTCATTCCTTGCATCAATGCATTGATTCTTATCAACTGTTCTCAGTGATTCAAATCATGTTACCTTGAATTCAATACGCAGAAGAATATACTGTATGTATGAGAATCTGGGACCTACCACCAAACATACTCTGTCGAGCACATTTACTTGGTGAGCATCGAGAACTTCACGCAATTTGGACAATAATTTCGCAAGCTAAAACTGGTTACGCAAAACACCCCGAAACTCTGCGGTGGTACGGAAAGCTAAAGGCCTTGTATACTCATCATGAAAAGTTGGTTTTAGAAATGCAAAAAAGAGGATATGCCCACAAAAGCCCACTCGATAAGAGTCTGGCTCTTGGAGATAGCAAGCAAAAAGAGTATGTACACACTCCTCAAGAACAAAAAGAAATTATAAAAAGCAAAAAGTGTGGATGTCGTGTATAAAAATTAACTTTTTTCTATAACGATAATTCCAGTAAAGTCAGGGAGTGGAATTGCCCTTCCATCAACGTCTTGCAAGTCAAGTCTTCCCTCAATATGCTCCCTGTATCCCTCTTGTAAATATGTTTTTTGCTCAACAACTGCAGTGTCACTCCCAGACTCCTTAATTGCATTCATGACAAAATCTGTATATTCTTTGACTGGCAAGTAACCGTACTTTTCTGCGATTTCTTCGTTAAAGCTTTGACTCCAACTATAATGACTTACCAATTCGAATGCATGTGATTTCTTAACCCTCACATGTCCACCTACCGTAACCCCCTCCAGCTGTCCCCGCAGATAGGCAAGATCATCCCCTCTAAATTCCTCACTAAATTTTTTTAAAAAAAGAAGGGGATCCATATCGGTCGAAAGCTTTGCGTTCCCAATTTTCATAAGAACCTCCTCTTCAGGATTTTCAGGCTGCATAAAATCCCGAATAACAATTCGTCCGCCTTTTTTAAGAACTCTGGCACATTCCTTAAAAAAAGGTTTTGTTGCCTGAAAATCAAAATTGTGCAAATACGAAGGCAGCTCATGAATAATTGAAGAAAGCACTATAGCATCAAAAGACTGGTCTCTGAAAGGAAGATGCTCTGCATCAGCCGCTACTGGCTCGACTACATGATGACCCTTACCTACATCCACTTCATGATTTTGACCTTGAATTGTCTCTAGCATTGGCACAGAGGCATCAAGAGCAACAACTGTTGCATCAATTATTACATCTCCAATAGCCGACTCCACCTTTCCTGTTCCGGCTCCTATACTAAGAATCAGAGGACGCTTACCTACCCCTTCATATTTTTCTAGATGTGGAGTAATATTGGCAACTTTATCTGCCACTGAAGTATTCATGTAATATTGATACCGCTCGCGGTTGGGCCTATGTGAAAAATATTCGGAGAGATTGTCTATCATTTCTAGAATGCGTGCTCCTTTGGCACGTCCTTATTTAATATCTTAAATGAAAGTAAAAAGCAAATAAAGATAAAAACGGCACCAACTAAAAATGGCAGGGGAATATAGTACGTCGCCAAAACCCCTGCAATAATTGGACCTATGATACTTCCAATACTAATGTAAGACGCGTTAAGCCCCTGTATCGAGCCTTGGGATTTTTCATCAGTTTCGCGTGAAAGAATTGTCTGGATAAGCGGTCCAACAAAAGAATTTGCTAGTCCTGTAATAATGGCTATTGCTATATACAGAAAAAACGAATGAATAAAAAAGTAACCTGCAAAGGCAAAGGCCGCGACAAGAACAGCTCCTCGAAATACTTTTTTCTCGCCAAATTTCTTGGTTACTCTATGCAAAAGTGCCACCTGAGTTATTAGTCCCACAACACCAAAAACAGTAAATACTGCAGCAATTTGATTTGCAGAAAGATGCATTATTTTGACTGAGAATGGTTGAAAAGCAAAAATAAACATTCCAAATGCAAAGTTATATATAAAAGAAATGAGCAGTGTCATCCCAACATTTGGGTCAACAATTGCCTTTGCCATTTTTACAAAATCGAATATCTTTCCATGCTGTACCTGACCCATGTGTTTGTTGGTTTCTGGCAAGAACATCATGGTAATTACAACAGCAATGATAGAGATAATACCAGCAATGACAAATGGGACATGCGTGCCAAACCCAACGGTTGCTGCTGAAATTGCTGGCCCAAACACAAATCCAAATCCAAATGAGGCTCCAATGATTCCAAATCCTTTTGCCCTATCTTTCATTTCTGTCGTATCAGAAATTACTGCTGAGGCAACTGGAATATTTCCAGCAGTAATTCCGTCAAGTGCACGAGCTATAAATAGAAATAGTGCAGTTGGTGCAAAGGCAGCCATAAAAAATGATAGTGCAGTACCTCCTAGAGATAAAACAAGCAATGGCTTACGGCCATATTTATCAGAAAGTCTTCCTATTAAAGGGGTTGAAAGGAAAGAACACACTGAGAAAAGTGCAAACAAAAGACCGTTTTGAAAGTCTGTAAGACCAAATTTTTGTGAATATGAGTACAAAATTGGAATAATTATTCCATACCCCAAAGCATTAACAACTGCAATAAGCGCAATAATTAGCAAATTTCTATTTGATTTAAAAGCGCTAAGCATGACTATTAATTATAGACTAATGCAAGCAAAAATGTC
>CAZKYX010000008.1:22384-36503 GCA_964557125.1 uncultured Gammaproteobacteria bacterium | reverse complement strand
GGTATATAATCAAATCCTAACCTATGAGAGGCAGATTTATATTTTTCTTTTTCTTATTCATTCCAATACTCTTACTATTCTTTCTAACACGAGGAGTTGTTCTTTACGATGAGGGATATATTCTTCATTATTCAGAGAGGTTGTTTCAGGGACAACTTCCATATAGGGATTTTCATTTTGTATATACTCCAGCATCTCTTTTTCTTACAGCTTTGTCATTTAAATTATTTGGAGTAAATATTCTTGCTAGCAGAATTCTTATGATGCTTATTGCCGTTCTCTCCTCCTGGCTAGTTTTTAGTATTGTAAAAAGGGTGATTCAAAATTCTTACCTTTCGTATTCTGCAGCACTTTTATTTATTGTATGGGGAAGCATACATGTTAATTTTTCTTGGCCGGTAATCTACGCTTTACTTGCATCCCTACTATCTATTTTCTTTCTACTTACTCCTCCAAAACAACACGTATCCCGAAATATTCTTCTTTCAGGAATATTTGTTTTCGTAACCTTTCTTTGCAAACAAAATTTCGGGCCCATGATTTTCTTATGTCTCTTGCCATACTTTTATTTTCTGAAAAAGCAAAGAGTAAAATCTTTTTTGATATTTTCCTGCGGACTTTTTACAGCAGGATTTTTGTTCTTAATGTTCTTATCACTCACTCATTCTCTGCAGGGATTTATTAATGACATGTATGAATTCACTATCCGTAGAATCCTTTATGATAGGGATTTAACAACTCCATTTCTCTATAAAGATACTTTTATAAAGACGTCGGGTCGTGCATTTATATATCTATTACTGCCGCTTTCATCTATTTATGCAATGCGATTGCTCTATGTGAGTAAAAAAAGGGAATTTCTGTTTGTGCCACTTTTTGTTTTGGGATTTTACTTTGTTGGTATACGTCCGACTACTGACTATATTCACCTTGTCCCACTACTGTCGCTCCTTGGACTTTCTTTGTCCACCATCATAACTTTTTCAAAAAATGGCGCAACAATACTTCTCACGCAAGCTTGTATCATCCTTTGCATCATTGCCGGTCTTTACACTGCGCTTTTTAAAGGGTATTACCGTTGGGACAGCCCGCTCATCTTACATAGCCACTCAGTTAATCTGCCGAAAGCAAAAGTAAAAATGAATCGCGAATCTTCCATTGAATTAACGTCCATTGTAACAAGAATACAATCCGAGTCACAAAAAAATGATGCGATTTATGTACACTACTACGCACCGTTGCTTTACTTTCTCTCCGACAGAAAAGCTCTTTCGGGATATGACTTTCTGGAAAACGACGTGGATTTTATGAAATATCAAAAAGTTACCATTGCCGCTATTGAAAAAGAGCAATTGAAAATTGTCGTTACAAATACGAGTACTGACGACAACACCCCTTTTATGCACTATCTGAAAAGCCATTACAAAATACTTGATAGCGTTGGAAATTTCGTCATTTGGAAGCGAGGATATTTTCTTGCAAAATTGAACACAAACTATTAATATGTACTCACTATGGCAACAATTGACGATTTGCAAAAACTAGACATCAGAGTCGGAACATTTACTTCCGTAGAACCTATTGAAGGATCAGAAAAACTCTATAAAGAACTTGTTGATTTCGGAAGCGAGATTGGTCAACGACAAATTCTTTCCGGAATACAAAAATACTTTACGCCAGAGGAGCTTGTGGGACGACAAGCACTATTCATTGTAAATTTAGAGCCAAGACAAATGATGGGCTTTGAAAGCAACGGAATGTTGCTTGCAACAGACAATGATGAAGCTCCCGTTTTGCTTGTACCTGATAGTAAAGTACCAAACGGATCAAAGATACATTAGAAATAAGCAATAAACAAGAATCAATAAACAAAAAGCAAGAATAATTTAGCCAAAACAATGTACAAAAAAACTACAACCTAAAACCTAAACCTATGGCAAAGACAGATGACAATAAAGAATTTCAAGTAAAACTTAATCCAGAAACAGTACCAATTCTTTATACAGACACTGTCTTTATGAATGTGAATGATGATGGTGTCACTCTGGATATCTGTCAGAAGGTTGGAAGCTCAAACCAACTACAAGTTGTAACGCGTGTAGGAATGAGCAGAGAACACGCTCAAAAATTTGTAAAAAAACTAACTGAAATTCTTGCGCTTACCGTTGGCAACTCACAGACAAGAGAAAAGAAGAACTAGGATTAGGTTGTAGGTTGTAGCAAGTTCAGGAAGTGGGGTAAAAATACAATAATTCCTACAATTAATGCAAAAAGCGCAGCAAGAAAAACAGCTCCAGCTGCAACATCTTTAGCAATTCTAGCTTCTCTACTATGCTCCTCTTTTATTAAGTTTGTCATTTCTTCAATTGCAGTATTTACCATCTCAGTTATTACAACAAAGAATATTGAAATGAGTACAATAAAAAAATCATACTTTTCAATTTTAAAAATAAATGACAATAATAAAGCTATTGCTCCAACAAACAAATGGAATCGAACATTTTGATCAACCTGCACAGCAAGACGCAACCCATCAAATGCAAAGGAAAAAGAGCGAATAAGTTTTTTGGGGTTAATTAGCATACTATTAGAGAAGTACTCTTAGTAAATATTGTACTACAATAATCCCTATGATTGCCAAAATACTGCCTGACAAAAATCCCGCTATGGTCTCTTTTACGGTGTGTTTTTTTTCCAACACCCTCGCCCAAGCAACAAACGGAACAGCAAACAATACAGGACTTGCCTTTAAACCAAACATTTCAATAATACCTACAGAAAGCGCTGCAACGGTTGCAACGTGAATGCTTGCTTTAATTTTTCGATTGATAACATCCAATATTCCGAGTGAAGCAATAAAAGCAATAAGTCCTACGAGAAGAAATTTAGGTCCATTAAAAAAGAGGAGGACTAAAACAAACAACAACATTACAGCCGCCGCAAAGGGATACAAAATAACCCGCTGCTTTCGTACAGATACATCTATATTAGTAAAAAATCCTTTTTTTATTCCGACTAATACAAATAATGATATTACTACAGCAAAAAAAACTGAAATAAATGTCCAATAATACGCAGTATTCATATCTCCTGTTTCCCTATAAACAATAAGAAATACTGCAAGAAGGGAAAGTATAATCGGGTGAAGAACAAAGGTAATGAGATTGGCGAGCAGTTTTATCATTATATTATTATTGCAATAATTGAAGAGTTTTTTCTTTACCAATTATCGCAAGAGAATCTGACAATGGCAAACCATGGCCTACACCAATAACAGCCTCGTACAAATCTTTTGGTTTGTATACTTTCTCTGAAAGTATTTCTCGTATTACCGAAAGAACACTTTCCCCGTTCCATTCATCAATTGATGAAAATTTTTCAAAAAGTATTAGCTTTAACTCATCATTTCCGTCAAACTTTTCACCCTTTAAAAAAGGCTCAACTAACGTCTTAAAATCAGCGAGAGTTTTCATTCTTGTTCGGGATGGCTCAAGCAATTTAATAATAAGTTCTTTGTCAAAATCTTTTATTGAAGAATCAAACTCTTCAATTCGTAAAAGGAGGTCTTCTTCTGACATTTTTCTAAAATACTCGCTTTGTATAGATTGGAGTTTTACTTCATTAAACATTGCTGGGGACGAGTTCACATTGGCAAGAGAAAATTCCTTGATGATATCTTCTTTTGAAACGATTTCCCTGTCGTTCTTTGGTGCCCATCCCAAAAGCATCAGAGAATTAAGCAGCGCCTCACTTAAATATCCCTCCTCCTTATAATTGAGTACGTTTTTGGCTCCAAATCTTTTTGAAAGCTTTTTCCCGTCAGGGCCGAGAACATTTGGGACATGAGCAAATGTAGGGGCCTCCCACTGAAATGCCCGATACAGTAGTATATGCTTTGGTGTTGAGCTAACCCATTCTTCACCTCTTATGACATGTGTTATTCCCATGAGATGATCGTCAACAACATTTGCCATATGATAAGTTGGATAGCCATCTTTCTTAAGAATTATGAAATCTTCCACATCCTTTGATTGATACGATATTTCTCTTTTCCCAACCGCATCTGTCCATTTAATTTCCTCTGAAGGCTCTTTCGGAACGATAAATCTCACCGCCCCCTCTTCCTCTCGAGCTTTTCCCTCATCTACTAATTGCTGTGTAAATTTTTTGTATTCACCAAGCCTTTCAGACTGAACAGCATATTCATCCCACTGTGCTCCCAACCACAATAAGCTCTCCTTTATTTTTTCGACCGCTCCTTCCTCTTTTCGGGCTTGATCTGTATCTTCTATTCTTAGAATAAATGTTCCATCAGTTGCTTTTGCTGTGAAATAATCAAACAATGCAGTCCTAATATTTCCGACGTGAGGAATACCCGTCGGACTTGGCGCAAACCTCACTCTCACTTCTGAATTCATATTTGCATTTTACTGTAAAAACACCCTATACTCAAGGAAGTAATCATCATATATGGCTTCTCTTGCGACTGTCACAAAAGAAACACGTCTCACTCTCAAAATTCTTGCAGCACTTTCTGTCGGTGGTTTTCTGCTCTTTATGATTTTCAAGGGGGGAGCACTCTTAAAAAATATCCTTTTTCCAACTCCTGCTCCACCACCAGTCCAGAAATTTGGAAAACTCCCTCATATTGATTTCCCTTCAAAAGGAGGGGAAGGAATTGAATATAGAATTAATACAGTAAGTGGGCAGTTACCTGTACTAGCAGATAGGTCTGATGTGTATGAAATTGCAAAACCGCAACCAAATTTGCTCGCTCTTGATAATGCGCGCTCAAGAGTTTCAAACGATGATTTTGTGCAAAATGAGACCAAAATTACCGACACGCTCTATCAATGGACGCAAATAAATACGGGAATTATTATTCAGTACGATATCCTTGACCAAAATTTCACAATTGCCTCAAATTATTTAAATAACCCTGGCCTTTCAAGCAACATAAGACTCCCAGATAAAGAAAAAATCAAACAGGATGTCATTGCTTACCTAGGCAGCATTGGATCGCCCATTGATGACATTGATCTTGGCAAATCAAAAGTCGTGCTTTTGCAGAACAGTTCCGGAAATCTTATCGAAGCTGAAAACTTGGCAAACGCTAAATACGCCAATATAAATTTAGTCCAAAATGATATAAACGGAACAGGGATTGTATACCCAGACCCTACACGCTCAATATTGAATTTCACTGTATCTTACCCTGTAAGAGAGGTGAAGCCTCTTGAAGGCCAATTCTATCACTACAGACCCGTCGTTGATACTAAGTCAGACTATCCAATTAAAACAGCAGACCAAGGTCTTGAGGATTTAAAACGTGGAAATGCATATATTATAAATCCGCAAAAACTTACGACCGTAGATATTACAGATGTAGCAGTTAAGTTCTATTTAGGAGACAAAACAAAAGATTATTTCCTACCAGTAATTGTCTATACTGGTATTAATTTTACCGCATATGTTGAGGCAATTCCGGATACTTCTCTTGCTGATGGCGTAATGCAACCCTAAAGATGTGAGTATTCAATTTTCTCATCTATAAAGTTCATTAAATCTTCTGTATCATAAAATCGATTTTCACTTTTCAAAACAACAACTATTATGATTCTGCCGTCATGAAGAACCGCAGTCACAAGAACACCACCGGCCTCATTAGTAAATCCCGTCTTTACACCTATCACATTATCATATCGTAACAACTCATTCAGATTGGAAAGATTGTGTGCAGCAGAAAATGACTTATCGTATGCAACTCGTTGTCTTGTTTTTACTATCTCACGAAATGTTTCATTTTGCATAGCGTATGAGGCTAGTCTAGCAAGCTCTATTGCTGTTGTGTAATTCGAATCTTCAAGGCCAGCTGGATCACTGAAATGAGTATTTACGAGTTGCAGCTCTTTGGCTTTTCTATTCATTTCACCAACAAACCCCTCAAAACCCCCTGGGTAATTATATGCAAGCGTATACGCAGCATCGTTACCTGATGGAAGCATCATTCCGTAAAGTAGGTCTAGAACCTTAATTTCTTCGCCGCTGTACAGATTCATTTTTGAACCCTCAACACCAAGAAGAGATGGTACTGTCATAAAGTCCTCGGTATTAAAGCGTTCAAGACTTACAATTGCTGTCATTATTTTTGCTGTTGATGCAGGAGAAAACCGTAAAGTTTGATTTTTTCCCGCCAATACACTTCTTGATTCCCTATCAAACACTACATATGCCTCAGAGGAAGCGTTTATTGCTCCGTTATCTCTTGGAAAATTAGGAATAGAGGTTATTTTTATTTCAGGGTATGTTTTTCTTTCAACATATATTTCATTCACCTGTTGAAAGAGGTATAGCAGATATATGAAAAGGGAAGAGGTCAAGATAAAAAGGGCCAATCCCACATAAAAGAGGTTTGTATTTTTAAAAACTCCGGAAAGTTTTTTATTATTTGTTTTTTTGGTCTTTTTGGGCGGAGAGTCTTTCATCGATGCGCTCCATATCTCTTGGGAATAGTGATGCTTCACGTACGTTAGCAAGACCCAATATATGCATTGTGATTCTTTCGAGCCCAAAGGAAAACCCTCCTTCAGGTGGCATTCCAAACTCAAATGCCTGTAAATACAACTTAAAGTTATCAGGATTCATTCCGCGTTCTCTTATAACGTCGACAAGGCTTTGGCAATTATTAATTCGCTGACTGCCGCTTGAAATCTCGACACCACGAAAGAGCACATCATAACTCAAGCTTAATTCAGGATTCTCTGGATCAGGCATTGTATAGAATGCTCGTTTTTTTGTTGGAAAATGGGTAATAGTTACAATGTCTGAGTTATTTTTTTCTTTTGCCCATTTACAAATATCAATCTCGTCTTGTGGTGCGAGGTCTTTCTCGCCTCTAGAATCTCTTCCAAACTCTGTGTAAATTATTTCTTGCGCCTCTAACAATGTTAGTCGTGGAATTGTCCCAAATGCTATATCCTCAATATTGTACATTTTCATGATACTCCCCACTTCCTCCTGAGCAAACTTCAATGTATCGACAATGACTTCTTCAAGAATATTGAGAAGTGATGCAAAATCAACAAAGCCTATTTCCATATCCATTTGGGTATTCTCTGAAAGATGCCTCGTTGTAACAGACGGTTCAGCTCGATAAGCATGAGAAATGGTGTAAACCCTTTCAAAAACAGGAACCATTATTTGCTTATACAATTGAGGACTCTGAGTTAGAAAAGCATCATATTCGTAGTATTTCACTGGAAAAACTTCAGCACCACCCTCAGTTGCCGACGCGGCAATAGTCGGTACTACTATTTCGACAGCACCCTGTTTTTCAGCAGCATTTCGAAACCCCTTCAGAATTGCTGATTGCACTTTAAATATAGGAGAAACCGTTTTGTGTCTTAATGTGAGAGCTCGGTAATCAAGAAGAGTTGGAAGCTGTAAATTGAGGTCTTGTCCACCCATATCAAAAGGGAGTTCTTGCGCAAGGGACAAAATCTCCACTGGTTTTGTCAGCTCGATTTCAACGGTACCAAGAGGATTTTCTTTTTGTACGTATCTCTCACCGCGTTCATTAATTTTCCCAGATATAGCAATGACCGATTGAGGTGATAACTTCTCAACGCTTGCAACTGTTGCCTCGGATGCAGCAACAACTTGAATTATACCCGATCTGTCTCTCAAATCAAAAAATGCAATTTTTCCATGTGTTCTCACTCGCTCAACCCATCCTTCCAACAGTACATCTTGCCCTGCTCTGGAAAGTGTTTCAATAGCTAAAATTCTAATATCCATTATCTGTATCATACCACAAAAAAGAGGTATTTACCCTATAAAACCCTACTTGACAACACACTTTTCACAGGAATATAATGACAATATCAATATGAGTTTTTACATGCACATTAGAGTGAATTCCCTTAAGGCCTTTACCGGCTAGGGAGTTGCGTGCAGCAAGGTTTTACGTAAACTCCCTGAAATAATAAAGGGAGTTTTTTTTTGGTGAAAATATATTATGAGCACAATAGAAACTGAACGAAGAATGCAACCGCTCTCAATGGAAGAGTTTAAAGTTGTGGCTTCTGTATCACAGAAATCTGAAGAAGAACTTTTGAACAAGTTAATTCTAAATTCTGAGAAGCAAGACTTCGTACAATTTGTTGATGAACAGGAGGAAATTTCGCGAAGGGAAACAGCTGAAATTATTGCTGTAAATCCGGCATTAAATCTCCTGACTGTTACTGAGGCTCTCAGCAGATACGAAAGACTCATGAAAAATGTACGCCTCCCCATAGATGACATGATTGAAATTCAAGGTGAATTATCTTCATTGCCTTTAGACTTCGCAGCACGAGTTTATAAAATTGAAACCCTCAATCAAGCATATCTTCGAGCAAACCCAGCTCTCAAAATGACAAGAACAGTATCGGAGAAATTAGGTAGCGATTTACAAAGTTTTGAGTTTGAAAGTACTGAAAAATAACATGGAACGAGACAAATATTTTACATCAAATCCCTATAAAAAACCGACTCAAGAACAAAGACTTGAAGAGTTACGTGAAATTGCGCGCATTACAAATGAAGCAGTTGTACTGGAGCAAAAATGCTCAGATCAAGTTACCGTTTTTTTTCCAGACAAAACCGAAGCCAACTTTAGGTTATCTGGCGCTCAGGAAAAACCCTAAGCCTCAATGGACCTGAAGTCTTTTAATTTAAGCTGCAAAGACTCTTTTCCATTCCATACATTCTTGTCAAGAGTATATACAATATGTAGAATATCTCCTTTTGCAAGCTCTAGATTTTCTGCCATTCCAAATCCAACGGCATCTAAAATTTTTCCTTTTCCTTGGAATAGCTTTAATTTTAAGTGTCGCTTGCCAGAACCGATTAGCCTTACATCATCAACAGTAACATTCTTACTGATAAACAAAGGCTCAGGGTTACCCATACCAAATGGGGAAAGAAATGATATTTTTTCACAAAGTGAAAACGACATCAATGAGAAATCTAAGGGTAAATCTATGGTCAATTTTCTTTTAAATATCTCACTCTCAAAAACCTCCGCTTTTTCACTAATAGCTTTCTCAAACTTTTTTATATTTTTGGTTAGGATGCTAAATCCAGCTGCCATGGGATGACCACCAGCTTCGATAAGCGTATCACTCACACTACGTAATAATTCAATTATATTTACGCCATTTATTGACCGGGCAGAGCCCTTTGAAATCTCATCTGAAACCGAAATGGCAATTGAGGGAATATAGTATTTTTCAACAAGCTTTGATGCAATAAGACCAACAACCCCTTGTGCGTACGAAGGATCTGCAACTACAAGTATTTTTTTTCCTTCTGTCATTTCCTCAACAGATAAGCGTGCGTGCGCAACTGCATCCTCAGTCATCGCTTGCCTATCTTTGTTTGTATGCTGCAATGTTGCAGCAAGAACCTTAGCTTTCTGAAAGTCGTTTGTACAAATAAGTCTTAGGCTATCAATAGCATGAGTTATTCGACCGCTCGCGTTAAGCCGAGGACCAATAACATGGCCAATTGAATAGACACTAATATTTTGTTTCTCTAAATTCGCTCCAGCCAAAAGCTCAATAAGTCCTGGTCTTTTTGTTCTTCTTAAAACTTTTAATCCATGGACTACTATCGCCCTATTCCACTTATTTAAGGGGACCAAATCTGCAATCGTCGCAAGAGCAGCAAGTTCAAGTTTTTCAAATATTTTTTCTCCTTCAAATCCGAGTTCCTTTGCCAACAACCAAGCTATTCCTGCACCACACAACTCAGTTGTATGCAAAATACAGAATGCCTTCGGAACAGTTGCTCCTTTTGCATGATGATCTGTTATGGCTACGTCTATTCCTTTTGAATTAGCATACGCCACTGCGTCGCTGGCAACAATTCCATTGTCCACTGTGATAATGAGTTTTAAGTCCGGATAGTGCTTCAACACCTTATCAATTCCTTTCACCGATAGTCCATATCCTTCTTCAATTCGCGAGGGAATATAAGGTTTAACATTTTTACTCCTTATATAAAGGGTTTCCCAAAGTATTGCAGAGGCACAAATCCCATCAACATCGTAGTCACCAAAAATAACGACTTCTTCATTATTTTTTAATGCTAAATGAATTCTTTTCGAAAATTTCAAAAATTCTTTTTCGTCTATTCCAACTGCACGTAATGTTAACTTTCTTACATCAGGACTGAAAAATTCTTCGCGGATATTTTTTGTAATATTTCTGAGTTTTAACAATTCATTAATTACATCCTCATCGCTTTCAAATACGTTTTTATCTGACAGTACATTCCATTTTTTCATTGTGTTATCGACAGTATGAATAAACTATAATATCATTATATTTGTAACTATGGAAGGAAAAATTATTGAGCCAGTACAGAAAATTTATCGTCAGCTTAAAAATGCAGGATTTGAAACTTATCTTGTAGGAGGCTGCGTTAGAAATTTGTTAATGGACAGGAAGGTCCTTGATTGGGATATCACAACGGCGGCTTCTCCTGAAAAGATCCAAACCCTCTTCCCTAATTCTTTCTATGATAATTCTTTTGGAACGGTTGGAGTACCATTTGAAACGGATGAAAGTCTGAGCGAAAAAAAATACGCAGAAGTAACAACTTTTAGAACAGAGTCCACATACGAGGACTTTAGACATCCTCTGGATGTTGCGTGGGGAAAATCACTCAAAGAAGATGTAACAAGAAGAGACTTTACCGTAAATGCTCTTGCAATTGAGCTTAATGAAGACTTGAGCTACAAACTCATTGATTTGGTTGATGGAAAAAAGGATCTTGATTCAAAAATTATTCGGGCAGTCGGAATTGCCGATGATAGATTCAAGGAAGATGCGCTCCGTCTCATGCGGGCTGTTAGATTTGCTGCGCAACTTGATTTTTCAATTGAAGAAACTACATTGCAAGCATTAAAGGAAAATTATCAACTTATTACACACGTTTCTAATGAAAGAATTCGTGATGAACTTTTTAAAATACTGGCAAGTGAAAATGCATTCAAAGGAATTGAGATGCTCAACAATTTAGGGATACTCGATCTTGTTTTTCCAGAGCTAGCACGTGGAAAAGGAATTTCCCAAGAAAGACCCGGAAGGCATCATACAACCGATGTCTTTACTCATAATATTCAGTCTCTCAAGCACTGTCCCTCTGATGATCCGCTCGTAAAACTTTCAACTCTACTTCACGATGTTGGAAAACCATATGTACAGGCAACGGATGAGGATGGCTATGTTATATTCTACAATCACGAGGTTGTCGGAAGCAAAGTAGCAAAAGAAATTGCAGAAAGACTTCGCCTTTCCAAAAAAGAAAAAGAAAAGATGTATACACTTATCCGATGGCACATGTTTACAGTAGATGAACATATCACAGATAGCGCGATTCGTAGATTTATTAGAAGAGTTGGTGTTGAAAATGTAAAAGATATCATTGATTTAAGGATTGGAGACAGACTCGGTGGCGGAACTCAGCAAGCTGAGAGTTGGCGATTGAAAAATTTCAAAGAAAGGCTTGAGGAGCAGCTTCATCCACCCTTTTCTATCAATGATTTACTAATTGATGGAAATGACATTATGAAACTCCTCGACCTCACACCCGGCCCAAAAGTTGGCGAAGTACTAAAAACACTTTTTGTTGAAGTTGATGAGGATCTTGAAAGAAATAATAAAGAATTTTTAGAAAAACGCGCAAGAGAGATTGGTGAATTCCTAAAATGAACTATGACAAAAATTCTCGAAGTAGAAAATCTTACAAAAATTTATGGCAGCTACACAGCTGTTGACCATATCTCTTTTTCTTTAGAAAAAGGTCAAATACTCGGCTTCTTAGGACCTAATGGCGCCGGAAAAACCACTACAATTCAAATGCTTTTAGGTATATCCACTGTTGAGGGAGGAAGTATAAAATATTTCGGAAAAGATTTTTTCAAGCATAGAGTTGAAAGTCTCTCAAGAATTAACTTTGCTTCAGCATATAATACACTTCAGGGAAGAATATCGGTTTGGGAAAATTTGTTAATCTTTGCCGGTCTTTATTCCGTAAAAAAACCTAAAAAAAGAATTTTAGAACTTACTGAATATTTTGAAGTAGGAGGCCTACTCAACCACAGATTTTGGGATTTGTCGGCTGGCCAAAAAACAAGGGTTAATATAATCAAGTCTCTTCTTAACAACCCTGAATTACTTTTACTTGATGAACCAACCGCATCTCTTGACCCTGATATTGCAGATAAAGTGTTAAGTTTTATCGAAACTCTAAAGAGTGACGAAAAACTCTCAATCCTTTACACAAGTCACAACATGGAGGAAGTAACAAGAATTTGTGACAAAGTTATTATTCTTGATAAAGGAAAAATTGTTGCTCAGGATACTCCACTCCAACTGACAAAAAGGATTAATCAAGCGCAATTAAAAATTACTTTCGAAGGAAAAAAAACTAAAGTAGAAAACTACCTCAATGCAAAAGAACAAGGATTCTCGTTTATTAACGATTTTACAGTCATTATTAATACCACTGAAACACTGATACCCAAATTAATTTTCGGTATAAGCAATGAGAACATTTTTATAACTGATATTGAAGTGAAAAAACCAACACTTGAGGATGTTTTCCTGTCAATTGCCAGAGGAGGTAAAAATGATTGACAGAATGCTTGCCATAATAAGACAGGAGTATTACATAACAAAAAGGTCACTTGAGGTAATTATTGACTTGTTTTTCTTTTCCTCAATCACAATTGTGGTATTTGGGTTTGTGTCAAAATTCCTAGCTGGAAATGCCAATGCCACTGCTGCCTACTATTTACTTATTGGACTAGTCTTATGGGAAATTGTAAGAGTTGGACAATACTCCATAACCGTATCAGTTCTTTGGAATGTGTGGTCACGCAACTTAAGTAATATTTTCGTGACCCCAATAACTGCGGTGGAGTATTTGCTAGCCCTTATGCTTTCTTCAGTTATTAAATCTGCAGTTGTCTTGACAATTCTTATATGTATAGTTAGATTTGTATTTGGCTTTGATATTTTGAGAATTGGTTTTGGAAATCTACTGCTTCACTATTTCAACCTTACCCTCTTTGCTTGGGCTATTGGAATTCTTCTCACCGGAATAATTTTTAGATTTGGTACCAGAATTCAGGCCCTCTCTTGGGGTTTTATTTTTTTGTTCCAACCACTTTCCGCCGCTCTTTTTCCAGTAGCTATCCTTCCTTCTTCCATTCAAAAAATTTCCCACCTTGTTCCCGCAACGTATGTGTTTGAAAGTGCACGAAAAAATTTAACTATCCCAACGACCGACTGGAATAGTTTTTTTATCGCATTTGTTCTTAACTGCATCTATCTTACCATTGCATTTTTCTTCTTCTTTTTCCTATTCAAGAAATCGCGCCAATCCGGCCAGTTTGCCCGTAACGAAGGTTAGTTTGCCATTCCCCAATATAGAATGGGGGGGAAAGCTTTATTCCAACATAGATTTCAATTTAGCCTGATTAAGTTACCAGATTGTATTCAACCCCCAAAAGCTTTATATTATTTGTACCGTTGACTAGACAACGGTACAATATGAATAGATATAACTTCCTTAAGGACGAGGAAATCTACGATGCATTTAACAAACTGCGAAATGCCTTTCTTGCAGCAAAAAACGGTGTTGAAGTAGAAAAAATACTCAATGGGTTATTAACGAATGATGAAAAAATCAAAATTGGAAGAAGAATACTTATCGCTGAGTACGTCGCTTCAGGAATTGGAATTGATGAAATCAGCTCTCGTCTTAATGTTGGAAAAAACACCATTTCAAAGGTAAGTAAAGCCTTGAATGACGACTTTGAGTGGTTTAGCCTTATCGAGAGAAGAAGAATGGTTGTTGAAAAGGAATACAAAAAACACAGTTACCGTGAAGTTGGAGGCTCACTTCTAGTTCATAAAGGGAAAGAATATACTGGTTTTAAAAGAAAAAACGTTAAACGCTAAAACCAATTCATGTTCTATTTTTGTGCCGTTGACTAGACAACGGCACAAAGGTAATAGAAGCAAATTATGATGAGTATATGATCTCAGTCATACACATCAGTCAT
>CAZKYX010000008.1:3860-22284 GCA_964557125.1 uncultured Gammaproteobacteria bacterium | reverse complement strand
GGTAATAGAAGCAAATTATGATGAGTATATGATCTCAGTCATACACATCAGTCATTCACATCAGTCATACACATCAGTCATACACATCAGTCATTCACATCAGTCATTCACATCAGTCATTCACATCAGTCAGAGCATCAGCCATACGCATCAGTCTGCACACTTTTTATGCATACCACGAAAACAAATTTTACAAGTGTTATAATAGCAATATGGTATTAAAAGATAAAATTCAAGAAGATCTAAAAAGCGCGATGCTTGCCAAGGATGAGAATAAGCTTTCAACCATCCGCATGCTTAAAAGCGCACTGCAGTACTACGAAATCCAAAAAGGAGGGGCAGGTTACGAAGCAACTAATGAGGATGTACTTGATGTCGTTGGAAAAGAAATTAAAAAACGCCGAGAAGCTATAGAAATGTTTATAAAAGGTGGACGACAAGAATCAGCTGACAAGGAAAAAAAGGAACTTGAATTGCTACAAAGCTATTTGCCTGAGCAAATGTCTGAAGTTGAAATACGAACTTTGGTAGAAGAAACAATATCAACACTAGGTGCTAGCACTATGCAGGATATGGGAAAAGTAATGGGTGCCTTGTCGCAAAAAACAAAAGGAAAAGCAGATGGGCAACTCGTGAGTACTATTGTCAGAGAAAAACTTTCTTAAGATTTCAAGTTTTGACCTAATTCAATATTTCTTCTCTCAACAACTATTCTTTCTCTACTCATTTTTTGCTTACCTTCTTTCTTTTTGGTGATACTTTCTTGAAAAATCCTCCGAGTCCTCCACTTTTTTTATCCCAATGATACCATGACACCAGTACTGATGACGCAATAAATATTGAAGAGTATGTTCCTGTAATAATACCTACTAGGAATGCAACTATAAACCAACGAATTGATTCTCCGCCAAAAAGAATCAGCGCTAAAAGTACCAGAACAACGGTTAATGAAGTATTAAAGGAACGGGCGAGTGTTTCGTTAAATGAATTATTAACAACCTCTTCAAATGTTAGATTTCTAACATTCTTAATAAGATTTTCTCGAATTCTGTCAAAAACCACAATGGTATCATGAACTGAAAAACCCATAATGGTCAGAATTGCTGTAATGAATAAAGAATCTACTTCAACTCCCCATAAAATTCCAAACAAAGAAAATGCTCCCAACACAACAACCACATCGTGCATAAGAGCTAAAATTGCAGATACCCCAAATTTCCATGAAGAAACAGGTTTTGATACGTGTCTGAATGCAAATGCAATATAAAGAGTAATGGCAATAATTGCAATTACAACCGCCTTTAGCGCATTATTTCGTGTCTCTCCTCCAATGACTGGACCCAACGTTTCAAAACTCTTTTCTTTTACGTCCTGTCCTTGCTTATTAAGTTTTGCTATTATATCCTTCTTCTGCTTGTCGGTTATCGTTTCAGTTCTGATTGTAACATCCTTACTGTTAATGGCCCTTATAGTAACAACGGGAATACTTGCTTGCTCTATAACCGATTTTATTTTTTGGGTATCTAGAGTCTTACCACTTACACTAACCAATTCAAGTCGTGAACCACCAGTAAATTCTATAGAAAGCCTAAATCCAAAAACGACAATACAAAGAATGCTCACCAAGGTGATAATTCCAGATACAACTAAAAATAATTTTCTTTTACCTATAATATCCATACCTCGAGAATTTATAATTTATAATTTATAATTTCTAATTTCTAAATTAATTAGGAATTAGCTATTAGTTATTAGTAATTGCATCAGCGATGCTGATGCTTTGCCTCCTTTCTATCAAATACATATAATAAGTTTTTGGTGACCGTAATTGCTGAAAACATTGACACAACAATACCGATAAAAAGAGTCAAAGCAAATCCTCTAATTATTCCACTACCAAAGTAAAACAATATTCCGCACGTTATCATACTTGTTATGTTTGAGTCTCTAATTGACGACCATGCTCTTGAAAATCCAGTCTTTACAGCAATTTCGTGTGGCCTACCGGCTCTAATTTCTTCTTTTATTCTCTCAAAAATAAGAATGTTGGCGTCCACCGCCATGCCAATTGAAAGAATAAATCCAGCAATTCCTGCCAAGGTAAGAGTCACCGGTATTATCTTGAAAATGCAAAGGACAATAAGCGTATAAACAATAAGTGCAATGCTTGCCAATATTCCTTCTTTTTTATAAAGGTATGCCATAAATACAAAGATTGTAATAAATCCAATCACCGCTGCGAAAAGACTTTTGTGCAATGAATCAATTCCAAGAGACGGACCAACGGAAGTCTGTGCAATAACTTCAAGCGGTGCGGGAAGTGCTCCAGCGTTAAGTGCAATTGAGAGATTTTTGGCGATATCAGAAGTGAATTCACCTGAGATTATCGCGTTACCATTTGGAATCTCCTGCTGCACAACTGGTGCACTTACTATTTCATTGTCCAAAGCGATTGCAACAACTTTGCCAACGTTTCTTTTTGTAATACTTGCGAAGTATTTTGTACCTTGAGAGGTAAAATCAATCTGAACTTGGGGCTTACCAGTCTGTTGATCAAAAACAACAGTCGCCTTTTTTAAGTCCTTACCGGACAATTCGGTGCGAACAGGATTGGGTCCAAGAACTTGTGAAAGCTGAAGGGACAAAAGATCTGCTTGATTTGGAGCTGCCTCTTTGGTTTGGGGACCTGCCTCCCAGAAAGTAAGTTGTGCAGTCTGACCGATGAGTCCGATTGCCTGCTCAACATTTGACATTCCAGGCAACTCAACTATGATTCGGTAGTCGTTACCAATTTTTACATTTTGAATAGAGGGCTCAGAAACTCCAAGATAGTTAATTCTCCTCTCAATAACGTTTCGCGCGCCCTCAAATGCCTGCTGCTGCTCTCCACTTTTTACATCCTTCATGTTGACTGAGTACGTCAGCCTCGTACCTCCTTGCAAATCAAGACCCAGTCTGTATGACATATCACGAGACAACTTTATAAATCGCAAATCGAGTTTTAGATCAGCAGGATTATACGTAAAATTAGCAATATGCTTTGGTTTTTCCACAAAAGGAAACTTGACTGATTGAAAAGATATTTTAGTTGGCAAATTGAGAACGAGAAGGATAACAGAAAACAAAGCAATAATACCTACAAATAATTTCGATCTATTCATACTGAGATTATTCTATCAAGCTCTCTTCATCACCTATAAGCATAATTCGGGATCCGTGAATAATAGAGGCGATAAAGGGGTCAAGGCGACTTTTTCGGAAATTAAATTCCTCTTCATTCATAACCGTATAATTAATTTCAACTTTCTTCTCTTCTTCCTCGGAGCGTACAAGAAGTGCTAACTCTGGAAGCACAACAACACCTACAACAAGCAAATCAACACTTTCTAGATTTGTTTTTATACCACGTATATATTTACCCGACAACATTGCATATTTTATCTTACCAAGCTTAACCCTATTTTTAATAATCGCCTTACCCAAACCTGACTCTTTACCACGAAGACGAATTAAGTCGAAATAATAAGGGTAATTTTTATCTAGATAATAATAAACTCTATTTGCCCGCCCTTCTCTTCTCAAAACACCCTTCTTTTCCAAAAACATGAGCTCACGCCTCACTGCATTTATTTCCTCTTCTACTCTTCTCACAATTTCTCTGACATGGAACATGTCATCAATATTCTCCATGAAAAGCTTAAGAACTTTTACCCTAGTTTTTGATGTAATTAAATCATCCAACATATCTAAATGAGCAGCTTGAAGTTGAGTACATATATTATACTACTCTCAAAAAAATAACAATATGGAAAGATTATTTAACGAGGACTTCCGTATCAGGCGCAACAATTGTGAACCATATCTGTCCCTTATTAAACTCTATATCTTTTCCTCTTGCGTCTTTCAGTTGCAAGTGTGAAATCCTACTCTTCTTTGACCAATTTGCATCAATTTCTTTTCCATCCATAAATACTTTTGCCTTGCCTGTACCTTTAGTACCATACAACATATGCAAATTGTTTTCGTATCCGTCGTTTGCCCGACTTTCTTTCATGAAGAGAACAACAACTGTGTGAGGAGCCAGTTGCTTTTTAGTATTGAGGTCTAGATGTGGAGCACCACCATTAGCACGTGCATAGACATTATTTGCCTTGTTGTAAGTCCAAGTCACAGCATACTCTTTGTATCCCTCCCAAAAATCGTATGAAATAACCTGTGCAGCAGGGCGCGCGCTGAGCACCTCATCATCTTTGAAGACATATGGAACAAATGTGCCGTCCCATTCTTTTCCATCTTCATCTTTATTTGTAAGCTTTCTGTTCTTTGCAGCATAATCCCAAAGTTTTGTGGTTGATGAATACATCGTGTGTTCTGTTGCAACTGTTCTTCCAAGTCTGTCATAGTCCCTAACAAAAACAGGAAAACCAATTGAGAATTGATTTAAATCATTGTAGTTCTGCCATCCATAGCTCTCAATCTGTCCTAAAGCATCAGCTGGTCCATCAGTATTTGCACCCCCTACGTGTGCATATAATGGAAAGTCGCCATACTCAGAGAGAAAGTCTAAGAAATATGTTCTAGCAGATCTCACTGGACCAACAATTGGTGCATCCTGACAATAGAAGATATTCAACATTCTTGTAATACCTCCTTCAGCTATTGCCTCATACACAATGTCAGCATTTGAAACTCCAGACTGAGGACGCGACTCCTCGTGGTTTTCAATCATGATTCCAAGAGGTCTGTGCTTTTCCCACCACTGTCTTTGCTGTTTTGAATAAAGAGCACCATTTATTGGACATGCTTCAGTCTTAGGAAGAGAATCGTCAAAGAGAAGTGATCCAGATGCAGTTTTCTTTGGTTCTGGTACTGGTGTCGCAATATTTCCAAAACCTTTGCTAAATACTGTGGTAAATGCGAGATATGAAAGACCACTGCTAACTACGTAGAGAATGACTGCTAATAGTGTTATTTTTTGTTTCATTTATTTTTCTTTGATAGACTCGTTGCTACTGCAATTGCTTTTACTTCTTCTGAAGATAGCTGGTGGTCTATACCTTTCCCCCTATCGACTCTTTTAGCATACCATCTTGCACCACCTCTTGTATGCAGACTTGATATCACAACTCCTGTGTTTTCAGAGTCAACAAGAGACAAGATAAAACTTTGGTCTCCACCCGTATCATTAAAAGGGTTAAAGCGTACTAATCCAACTTTCTGGATGTAAAACTGGGAATAATATTCAAGCTTTTGGGTTTTCTTAATAAGCTCTTCAATGTCTTTTCCGTACGCATTTTCCCATTTTTTAACTCCATCTAAAATTTCTACTAGTGACTCTTTTTTTCCGTCTTTAGAAAGTCTTCTATAATAAAAGTAGAATTTTAAAAAAAGTATTGTTAGTACCCCTGTCCAAACAAAAAAAACCACAGAGACAATAATCTCTGAACTGAAATTCATAGCCTAAATTCATTTTAGTATCTTGCCAATTCAGTGTCAATATGATAATTTTGCACTGATGAGCAAGAAGCGAAAAACAAAAAAGCAGAAAGTCGCATCGGTTGCAAGAAAGCACATAGACATTGTGCATTCAGAACAAATAACAGAAACTGCACAACATACACACGCCCCTATAACTTATTCTCTAGATGTTAATAAAACTGCACAAAGCAAACGCGAAGTGCCTCATTCTTCATCTTCTTCTCATTCAAAAGTTAACTCATATGTCAAAAGGGATGTCGCAAAAATTATGTACGCATCAGCAGGAATACTAGTGTTTGACGTTATTTTATTCGTACTTCTCCACACTCACCTTCTCAAATTGGGGTTTTTGGGATATTAGGACTCTGAGTAATGCACGAGCTTATACACCTTCACGACTGAAACATCCCATTGCCCAACGATTACGGCTCTTCCAAAACCCGCAACTTCCCAAAGCGGATTTCCTAGCGGCTGACACGCTAAGTTCTCACATACAATGAGCAATTGCTGCGTAACACTCTTTCGCTGCGGATCAATTGAAGTGCTCTGAAGAGTTACTGGTTCACGGTGTGCAACTTCAAAGAAGTACCTATATACGTGATCAGAATTTCCATCTGTTATAAGTGCAAAATTAAAGCTCTTACCATCTGTTTTTGATAGAACAAAGTCAGCAATTGTTTTTGCTTGGTCTTTTTGCCTATTTGCAGGATATCGAAACGGACTTCCCCAAAGGTTATACACAAAAAGTATAGAAAACAAGGCAATACTTAGGTAAAGGCCAATTTTTGTTTTTTTACTAATATCAGACACTTTTGAAAGAAAATTTCCCACCAAAAGAAATGGCAATGGGAACATAAAACCAAGGTAATAGTCGTAAATCGGTCTTTTGTATATGCCAAATAACAATATACCAACAAATAGCCAAACAGAAAGAAGCAGTACTTTAAGCTTGTCCTTATGCATAAAAAGATACACTATAGTGACAATCGCAAATACAAAGGTTCCAATTTGAAGAGCAACAAGAAAAGGACTTTCAGAAATTGCTACCTGCTCTGGAGGGGGAAATTTTGTGACAAGCCTTGCAAAAAGACGGAAAAATACATCTTTTACAACTGTCAAAAATGACTGGTTAGTAATGTAGCTTCGAGAAACATTATCCATAAATATAAAACCAAAAATGGTTTTGATATTTGGGAAATTGTGTCGAGCTTCAAATAGGAGGAACGGTGAAAGTCCAATGAGAAAACCCCCACCCAACAGTAAATAATTCTTTACATATTGAACAATCTGAAATCCTTTTTTCACGAATTGCATACCAATTAAAACGAATAAAAAGATAATGACGCCTAAAAAGACTGAAAGGTAGTGAAGCTGCATAGAAATTCCCAAGAGAAAACCTACAAAAAGGAAAAGCTTCCAACTGCCGTTTTGCACCGCAACGTATAAAAGATATAGACTAAGTAATGCAAAAAAAGGCATCGGGTTAGGGTTCCAAGAGGAACGAGAATACGCTATAACAAGAGGAGATACAGCATACAACCCCGCTGCAAAAAGACCGGCCTTGCTACTAAAAAAGGTTTTTCCGACGTAGTACACAAGATACACCGTTGCTATTCCAAATAGCGCCACCATTATCGCAGGTCCAACAGGATCGAGTCGTGACAACCACAAAAATGGGGTAATCATGTAATAGTAAATTGGGCCAAGAAAAAAGTCCCCAGCAGATGCTCGAGGACCTAAAAGTGTCAGATTTCCATCTAAAATTGCTTTTGCAACAAGCATGTCTCTTCCTTCGTCGCCTAAGAAAGTCATATAGTCTGATATCTTATAAAGCCTGAGAAATGATGCTAGCGCAATGATTGTCGAAATCCAAACAAATTCTGCTCCTTTGGGTAACGTAATTTTCTTAAGAATTTTTTTGAAAAACATTATACAGCTGGTCTCTTCTTCCAAATAAACCGTGAATAGACGAAAAAATTCCAGACAAGCAAAAATCCTGTTCCGATAAGAAAGTAAATGAAGTAGTGATCACTGTGACTTATATAGTGAATTCCAACGAATATAGTACCGGTCTGAATAACAATCACACCAAATGCGCTTGTCGCGTAAAATTGCAACATTTTTAATAAATAGGCAGGAAATGAATGCGCCCTATGATGCTTGAATGTCCACAAATTATTGAGGTTATAATTTGAAAAAATTGCAAGAACTGCTCCCGCTAAATTCGCTATATATGGTACCCAATTAAATCCCTCGACGAGCACGCGCAATATAACAGCATTCAGAATAAAACCAAAACCTCCCACAACAAGAAACTTCCCAAATGGTCCAGTTATGATTTCGCGCACCCTCTCTTTTATTACGTAATAAAGCACATTAATGATGTACTCAAGAGGTGCTATCTTTGAATCTCCTACCTTTCTTACTCGAAAATGAATTGGTACTTCGCCTACCGAAAATTTATCAAGTAGAGTCTTGTATAAAAATGCAACCTGAAAAGTATACCCTTTATATTTTTTAACTTTTTCTTTTTCCTTTAGAAATACTTCTTTCCTAATCGCCCGATAACCGCCAGTCCAATCGTGAATCTTCAGTCTTCCGGTTATTGCCCTCATGAGTAAATTTGCTGTAACTGAAAATAGCTTTCGTTGAAATGGCCATTTTGCGGGCATACTACCCCCATCGCTATAACGTGTCCCAATGACAACATCATACCCCTCCTCCAGTTTCTCTAAGAATGCAGGAATACTGTGTGGGTCATGCTGCAAGTCAGTATCAATACTAACTACGACCTCAGCACCCTCCTGTTCTATTGCATACCCCATTGCTCTTACGTAAGCCGCACCCAAACCCTTTTTTTCACCTTGATTGATTCCGAGGTTTTTATATTTCTTCATTAGCTCTTTCACCACATCCCCTGTCCCGTCTGGTGAGTTGTCATCAGCGATAAGAATATGCATATCGTGATTTTTTATTTTCGGAAAGACTTCTTCCTCAAGAATAGTAATAAAACTCTCAATATTATCTTTCTCATTGTATGCAGCCGGTACTATATAGATTCTCATTCTTGCCCCTCCTTTACAGAATCAATCATTCGGGATAAGCCCTGCGTGAAGCTCACTTTTGGTTCCCAATAAAGAAGCGCCTTTGCCTTTGTAATGTCAGGACATCTTCTCATGGGATCATCGGTTGGCAGCGCCTCACTAAAAACGATTTCACTTGTTGAATGAGTGAAATCTTTTACCATCTGCGCATATTCAGAAACGGTGTGCTCCTCTGGGTTTCCTAAATTCACTATTTCTTTTGCCGTATTTTCATAAAACATAAGCCTAACAAGTCCTTCAACCAAATCATCAACAAAACACAAAGAGCGCGTTTGTGTTCCATCTCCAAAAACAGTAATCGGTTCATTTTTTAATGCCTGCATAATAAACCGAACAAGCATTCTCAAATCATCTTTGTGCATATTTTGCCCATACGTGTTAAATATTCTGGCAATACGAGCATCAAGATTTTTCTCTCGCCAATAGTATGCAACGAGCGTTTCACCAAATCTTTTTGCCTCATCATATACACTACGCGGACCGGTTGTAGACACATTTCCTCGATAACTTTCTTTTTGTGGATGCTCCAACGGATCACCATACACCTCAGAAGTAGATGTGTATAAAAATTTTGCATTATTTCTCTCTGCAAACATGAGCAGCTCATGTGTTCCTATGGTATTCACAAGCATTGTCTCCATTGGCAGGGCATGATATGAAATTGAACTGTGGTGATTTGGTGAGGCAGGGGAAGCAAGATGAAAAACTATATCAGCGTGAATATTTTCACCTATTGGCTTTACGACATCATGATTAAGAAAAGTAAAACCCGGATTATCTTTCAAGTCTTCTATATTCTTTTCAGAACTAGTCAAAAGATTGTCTACGCAAATCACTTCATTTCCGTCGTTGAGTAAACGTCTCGATAAATGTGAACCAATGAATCCGGCTCCACCGGCTATTAGAATCTTCATAGTATTATTGTAAATGAATTACTACCACGTTGCATACTATCCATTATTTTTCGGGGTTTTTGCGAATAGATATAGTTTAGGAATTTTCTTTCTTTTCAGCTTCAATATCAGCTTTCACCATCATTTCTACTAGCTCTTGAAAGCTTGTTTTTGGTTCCCAGCCCAATGTTTCTTTCGCCTTTGAATAATCACCAATAAGGTAATCAACCTCAGCTGGCCTCATGAATTTTGGATTATTCTGCTCGACGTACTGTCTCCAATCCTCAACACCAATAACCTTAAAAGCAGCCTCAACAAATTCTTGAATGCTGTGTGTCTCACCAGTTGCAATAACGTAATCATCAGGATTTTCCTGCTGTAGCATTTTCCACATAGCCTCAACATAATCTCCAGCAAAACCCCAGTCTCGTTTGCTATCTAGATTTCCAAGAACAATTTTTTCTTGCTTTTTTAGAGAAATTCGAGCCACAGCATGTGAAATTTTTCTTGTTACAAATTCAATCCCACGACGGGGTGATTCATGATTGAAAAGTATTCCTGAACACGCAAACATGTCATAACTTTCACGATAATTAAGGGTTATATAGTGTCCATAGACTTTTGCAACACCATAAGGACTTCGGGGATGAAATCTGGTTGTCTCTTTTTGAGGTGTTTCTGTAACTTTTCCAAACATTTCAGATGAAGATGCTTGATAAAATTTTATTCGTGGATTTACTGTCCTTACCGCTTCAAGCATTCTAGTAACCCCGAGTGCCGTATATTCACCTGTTAATACAGCTTGGTTCCAAGACGTCTTTACAAAACTTTGTGCAGCCAAATTATACACCTCATCAGGCTCAGCTTCATGAACGGCATCATCCAAAGATTTCTGGTCTAGTAAATCTCCGGAAACAAGCTCTACACGGTCCAATAGATGCTTGATATTCTCGGTATTTGGCGTACTCAATCGTCTCACGAGACCATACACTTGATATCCTTTATCAAGAAGTAATTCTGCTAGATAGCTACCATCTTGTCCTGTTATTCCTGTTATGAGTGCTCTTTTCATATTTTTATAATTGTAAATGTTTTAACTTGATTTAACAATATCAGTTTGTAAAATTTCTCCAATAATCAAGTGTGTCTCTCAATGAATCCTCTATGGGTATGGTCGGATTCCAACCGGTTGCATTTTTTAATTTTGAACTATCACAGATAAAATCAGGCGTTTCATTTGGGCGCATGCGCGATTCATCCTGTTCAATGCTAATTTCTTTTGTAGAAAAACGTAGGAGCATTTGAAGTATGTCTTCAATTTTGTAAGATGTTCCAGAACCAATATTATAGATGCCTCCTACCTCGCCTTTTTCCATAAGGAGTAGGTATGCCTTCACCACATCTCTCACATCCGTAAAATCCTTTTTAGGTTGAAGATTTCCTACTTTTATAACCGGCTCCTGTTCCCCTCTTTCGATACTTGCAATCTGTTTCGCAAATGAAGGGATTGCAAAAAACGGACTCTGACCCGGCCCAATGTGATTGAATGGCCTTACCCGAATTGATTGTACTTTATGTGCCAAATAATACTGTAATCCAAAAAAATCTTGGGCAATTTTTGAAACAGCATAGGGAGAGATTGGGCTTAAAGGACAATTTTCATTGATTGGAAGATCTTCTTCTTTAACATTTCCATACACTTCAGCAGATGAAACAACCAATGTCTTTGTGTTCATTAATTCATTATCCTTGACTGCTTGAAGTATGTTAATTTGACCAATAATATTGCTTGTAACAGTCTCTTGTGGTGCTTTAAAGCTTTCCGAAGGGGACGTAAGTGCTGCTAGGTGAAAAATATAATCCGGTGAAATATTTCGTATAACGTTACTTAACTCTACAGAATTCAGAATATCTACGTCAAAAAGTTCTTTTGCGCCTGAATCTCTTTTTTCACTTCCAGGCTTAATACTTCCGTATACTTCAATGTCATTTTCAAGAAGATGATGTAATAAATGATTACCTACAAATCCGTTAATACCTGTGATTAAAGCCTTTTTCATTATTATCTTCCAACACCCATGTAGTTGAAGCCTAACATAGCTACTTTTTCTTTCTCATAAATATTTCTAGCATCAACAATATTTGCTTCTCTCATGAGTAACTTTATCTTCTCTAGATCCACCTCTTTGAATTCATTCCACTCGGTCATAACCAATAGTAAGTCCGCATCCCTCGACGCTTCATATGGATCTTGAGCCACATGAATATCTGGCATAATTTTTTTAGCATTCTTTGCAGCCTCTGGATCACAACCTGAAACATAAGCACCTTTCTCCATAAGTTTTGTGAGAATTGGGATTGATGGAGCATCACGCATATCGTCAGTATTAGGTTTGAATGCCAACCCGAGTACGGCAATTTTCTTGCCATTAACGTCTCCTCCCAACATATTTTCAACCTTATAGGTTATATCGAGCTGTGCCTGTTTGTTAATAGACTCGACCTCTTTTAGTAGCGAGAATTCATATCCATAACTTTCAGATATTGCTATAAGCGCCTTTACGTCTTTTGGAAAGCAGCTCCCACCGTATCCTGGACCTGGACTCAAGAATTTTTTTCCAATTCGGGTATCCATTCCTATTCCTTCAAGAACACGTGGACCGTCAGCACCTACTAATTCTGAAAGCTTTGCGATGGCATTTGCATATGAAATTTTGGTTGCTAAGAATGAATTTGAAGCATACTTTATCATTTCTGCTGTTTCTAAATTTGTAAATACCCGTTCTCCTGTTATTGTGCTGTGAAGTTCGACTAACAAATCACGCGCCCTATCACTTTCCGTTCCAATGACTATTCTATCCGGATTCATCGTATCAGGGATGGCAGTACCTTCTCTTAAAAATTCGGGACACGAAGCCATATCAAATTCAGCTTTTTCTTCTTTTACATCTTGAATTATTTTTTGGATTACTTTGTTTGTTCCGACCGGTACGGTGCTTTTTGTCGCAATTACCGTATACCCACTCAAATTGCGTCCAAGCTCTTCGGCAACCTTTAGAACATTTGAAAGATCAGCTTCACCGGTTGACTTTGGTGGTGTTCCAACAGCCGTAAAAACAATATCACTTTCTGGAATTGCGGGAACATAATCAAGAGTAAAGATAAGTCTACCGGCTTCATAGTTGCGTCTTACCAACTCTTCAAGTCCCGGTTCATAAATTGGGAGTATTCCTTTTTTCAGGTTTTCTATCTTCTCGCTATCACGTCCGATTACATACACGGTATTCCCAAAATCAGCAAACACGCTAGCTGTAACAAGTCCTACGTATCCGTGTCCTACAAATGTTATTTTCATAATTATTTTGAAATCAAAGATAACCCTTCATCGAAGGTTTTGGGTACAAATCCCAACTCAGAAATTTTAACATTTTTTACCCTTGAATGATAGGGACGAGGTGCTCTATCCTTAAAAAAGTCCTCTGCTTTTACTCCATTTATTCGTGCTGTGAGTGAAAAAGCCGCTTTTACTTTTTGTCCAATTTCAAAAGGTGAAATAAAACTACTGCCAACAATATGCCATATTCCTGATTCGTTTTTATCAAGTAAAAAGTCTATTCCCATTACCACATCGTCAATAAATGTTGGGGTTATTATTTGATTTTCAACACAAAAAATTTCTTCTTTTGTTGATAAAAATTCAACAAACTTCCATATAAAGTCTTTTTTTCCTTCACTTTTTACTCCGTACGGGGAAGATATTCTGGCAATAATATAGTCGCTTACGGTCTGCATTACTATTCTTTCTCCTAAATATTTTGTAGCTCCATACCAGTTGATTGGACTTACCTCATCATTCTCCTCAAAACCTTCCCGATTGTCACCTGAAAAAACAAAATCAGTTGAAATATAAATAAATTTTGCATTAATTTCGCGGGCAGCTTCAGCTAAGTTTTTTGTCCCAGCAACATTAATTGCAAATGCACTAACCCCACCCTCCCAATCTTCATTAATAATATTTTCAACCGGAAATGTCTTCGCATCAAAATTCTGCTCGTTAAGGAGGGATAAATCCTCATGCTTATCCTTCTCGCACCCATCCACATCAGCCTTTGCTGCAAAGTGTAAAATTACATCTGGTTTATTATCAAGAATAAAGGTCTCAACCGCAGAGGGACTGGTTATATTAATTCCCAAACTTGTTGCCAAAGGAATTATTTCATATTTGTCTTTCAGTAGATTGCTAAATCTTGCACCAACCAGTCCAGTTGCACCTGTTACCACTATTTTCATACCTATTTTGTTCCGTACTGTTCACTGTAAAATTTATCGTACTCGCTTGTTTTTATCCTTCTCCACCAACTTTCGTTCTCTTTATACCAAGAGACTGTTTTCTCAAGCCATGAGTCAAAATCGTGAAGAGGTGACCAGTTCAATTCTTCATGAATTTTTTTCCAGTCTACTGAATATCGTCTGTCATGACCAAGTCTATCTTTCACAAACTCAATCGATTCTTCACTTTTACCCATTAGCGAAATGATCTTCTTAACAATATCAATATTTGAGATATCATCAGCCATCCCACCAACTAGATAAGTACTCCCATCTTTCCCTTTTTGCAAAACTGCTTCTATCGCCCTTACATGGTCCTCAACGTACAACCAATCTCTTACATAAAGGCCATCTCCATATATAGGAACCTTCTTTCCTTCCATCAAGTTTGTGACGGCAAGAGGTATGAGCTTCTCAGGAAATTGATACGGTCCGAAATTATTTGAGCAATTTGTAATGGTTATTGGCAATCCAAATGTCGTGAAATATGCCCTAACGAGATGGTCAGATGATGCTTTACTTGCTGCATATGGACTTCGTGGGTCATAATTAGTGTATTCGTCAAATTTCTTTTCTGAATCCAATTCTAAAGACCCAAATACCTCATCGGTTGAAATATGGTGAAATCTTTTTACCTCGTGACGTAGTGCACTGTCAAGCAATACTTGTGTTCCCAATACATTTGTATTGATAAATGCAGCTGGTTCTTTAATTGATCTGTCTACATGACTTTCAGCTGCAAAATGTACGACAACATCAACACCATCCATCGCGTTGTGAACCATTTGAGGATGGGTGATATCTCCCTGCATAAAAATGTAATTCTGCTTTCCTTCAAGCGAAACTAGGTTTTCTAAATTGCCTGCGTAGGTAAGTTTGTCGAAATTAATAATGGTGTCTTCTGGATGATTTTTGTTCCAGAACAAAATGAAGTTAGAACCAATAAACCCTGCGCCGCCGGTAACAAGTAGTTTTGACATGTGTATTAAAAATTATAACAAATAAGATGGGTATGTGTAGTTTCTATACACTAAACTACTATTTCTTGACGGGGGTTATCAGGAAAATTCACTTCATCAAACAAAACAAATTTTGTCGGCTTTAATTTATAGATAACAATTGTTTCCCCGACTGCACCGGCTATAATATTTCTCACCCTATCTCGCGCCTTATTATACCTGTTGTAATATATCTCAAGACCTTGGGAAGCTTCATCACCCATGAGCTTTTCTGCTATTCCTTCTAGCTGAACACCTCTCACTTTTTCTCCATAGGTATGCAGCTTGGCAATCGCTCCGCTTACTTTAGAATTTTTTTCAATATCCTGTGAATGTCTTCTGTCACTTCTTGATAACCAATAAATATTTAGATTTGAGTCATATGCAAAATACACCGTTGCAGTCCACGGTTGCTCATTGTTTGAGGTAGAAAGCTGCATGATTTGCGTTGATGCGAGATATGTTGTTACCTCATCCTTAATATCCATATGCTTACTATATCAAACCATTTTTCATATTCCAATTGTTCAAAACTCGCGAATTTTCTTGTCATTACATATAATCACAGTAATGGGAGACGAGTTTAAGTCATACAAATCTGTTCATGCGGAAGATGAATTAAGAAATCTGATTGCAAAACACTTAGGCTCTCAAGCAAAAATACTTGAAAGGCAAAATGTGGGAGAAGTTAATGCTGTATACTTCGCTACTCTTCAGAACCAAACTTCCTGCGTTATTAGGATAGCTCCTCTTGCAAAAGGCTACAATGCCTTTGAAGAAGAAAGTTGGCTATTTTCTCAATGCAAAAATGCTGGAGTACCAGTCCCTCATGTTCTTGCAGTTAACGCACATCCAATGGACTTTCCGGAAGGCTACATGATTACTCAAAGAATAGAGGGAATAAGTGCTGACTCTGTAAATTTATCACAAGAGCAAAAAGTCGAAATACTACATCAAGTTGGCCACTACCTTTCACTTATTCACTCAGTAAAGATAGAAGGGTTTGGAAATTACGAAAAAGTTGATGGTGGATTTAAGGGTCAACACAATTCACTTTATGAGTTACTGCAGAGTGAAACACGAGAGGCATGGTGGGTGAAAGATGTTGCAAAATACCAACTTCTTTCTCCAAAAGAAATTGAAGAAGTCCAAAATGCACTTGAAAAAGAAAAGGAATTATTTACTCTTGAAAAAGCCTCTATTACCCATGGAGACATCTCTTTTGGAAATACGATTATTCAAGGAACAAAAGTAGTTGGAATTGTGGATATGGAAAACTCAGTTGCTGCGGATCCCATTTTTGACTTTAGGGTTTTTAAATACTGGGAGACTGAGGAGAATAGAAAGGCACTTATGGATGGATATAGCAATAAAGCAATATTTGATGAAAATTTCGAAAGAAAATTGCTTTTCTATGAACTATTGTATGCAATGAAAGCTCTTGTCTACAACAACAGTAGAGGATTTGACGATAGAACAAAAGTGGGCTATGAAAAGATTCAAAGTCTTAAAAAACAACTGGAAATAAGTACTAGTTAAATGGAATTTCGGTAACAATATCTGAAATAGTTCCGTGAGCACCGAGATGCGCAACTGCTATTGAATAAGGCGCAAAACTCATCTCTTCTCCCTTACCGATACTCTTCAATACATCAACACCATCTTCCTTGTGTCTTAATCTCGTCAAAGTGATATGTGGATGAAATAACTCCTTATTAAGGATACTTCCAGTTGAGTCTACCATTCTTTTTTCAATGTCTGAAAGTGTCGGGTATAACTCTTTAGTTATTGGAGGAATATTGCCATCACGAAAAGGATTTGCGATAGTTAAAATTCGCTCGTGCAAGTTTTGCAACTCAGGTGTTTTTTTACAGTTCCAAAATATAAATGTGTCATGTGATAATTGAAAATCATTCATTTCAACAACAACCTCTCCATCAGGGTATTTCATCTCTTCAAGGCCGGTAATTAATTTTTCAATATTTCTGTTGGGGTAATGTCCTTGATAAAGCGTAATGTGTGGACGAAATTTTTCGCTATCGAGTACAAATTCGTGCGAAAATCTTCTTGTGATATTATAGCTATGAGTGAGCGCCTTATTAAATACTTTCCTATCGGGGAGTAGTACTATATTTAGTCCCGTCATTGCTTCTTGCTCTACCATATCGGCATTATAACAAATCCTTATCTATGAATTGAAGCTACTTTACAGTGCCTTGGAGGAGTTCATCTTCTGTGTATTCTACTTGCTCGTCAACAAGACTTGGGTCATATGCAGGATCTGGATAATTTATGAGCCATGCTTCTTCCTCACCAATATTTTCAAGTCCTGTTGCGATATCTTTTGGAATAAAAAGCCGTGATGGATTTTGGCTATCAAGTATGTGCTCTTCTTTTGAATTTGGGTCTCCAGGGGCGTAGAGCGTAATCTTCATTTTGCCTTTCAGACAAACATATCTTGCAGCTCTTACCCTATGCAGGTGATAACCCTTAAAAGCCCCGGGAACAGCAGCAGTTAAATAGACTTCTGTTTTTTCTCCTGTTTCCTTGTCTTTGAAGAGTTCAATCAAAAATCCATTGTCACTGCCATCATGACTTCTGGTTCCTACTTTTTTAGCTTCTTCTGTTGTTGCAAGACTCATAATTATAATTCCCCTTTGGAAATCTTATCACATACTAAGTTATTTGCTCTAAGCAATTCATCGTGAGACGTCCCTGCATCAATCCACCAATCAATCACCTGACATCTGACTTTCCCCTCCTGAAGATAAAGATTATTCAAATCCGTAACTTCCAATTCTTCCCTTGCCGATGGTGTAAGACCGGTAATTTTATCAAAAACCGTCTTGTCATAAATATATATACCAGTCTGAGCGATATCGGATTTTGGATTGTCCGGCTTTTCCTCAATTGACAACACTTTCCCCTCATCGTCAATTTCAATTACTCCATATTGCTTTGAATCAGTGGGCATTCTTACACCAAATACCATGGCACCCTCACTCGTTTCATCAAATTTTCTAACAGCAGATGCAAGATCGAAATTGAAAATATTGTCTCCCAATATAACGAGAAGGTTCTCATCCTTTGTAAATTCTCTTGCAAGAGTTATTGCATCAGAAATTCCGCCCTTCGCATTTTTCTGAACTGCGTAATATACGCGAATTCCAAACTCATCCCCAGAACCAATCAAATTTGCAAAACCGCCTGCATGATCCGGAGATGAAGAAATTAGTACCTCTTTTATCCCAGCTTTTACCATTGCCTCGAGAGGATAATATATCATTGGCTTGTTATAAACCGGTAAAAGATGCTTGTTGGTTACTAAAGTGAGTGGGCGCAAACGCGTTGCCATTCCACCTGCGAGTATCATTCCCTTCATAATCTTATATTCTAGAAATATTTAAAAATAAAAATAGAGCGAGGATTAGGCCGCTCATTAGAATATATTCTAACACAATTCTACCTTTTATATCATTATTTATCTTGTGATGAATAAGTCCCAGCATAACGTATATAGCAAGCATTCCGAAAAGTATAACAAGTTGATCTTGAAGCGCCAACTCTATATTTGAAAGTAACGTAAAACCTGCACCCAATATAAGTATTTCAATAATATAAA
>CAZKYX010000008.1:2236-3760 GCA_964557125.1 uncultured Gammaproteobacteria bacterium | reverse complement strand
ATATTTGAAAGTAACGTAAAACCTGCACCCAATATAAGTATTTCAATAATATAAAAGGGTACATGTTTTGAAAAACTTTTTATCATACTCATAGTATTGAACTAAAATTCATAACAAAAATAAATAGCAAAAACAGGACCAATAAAATAATATGGTCAACATTGTTCCCGACAATTCTTGGAATTCTTTTTCTCTCAACAATAATAAAATCGAGCAACAATGCTGAAACAATAATTGCGAGTATCGCATACGAAAGCATTTTTGAGGTAAATACTGAATTGATGAGGGGATTTGACTCTATCGCATTTGTTTTTATAAGCCCGCTTGAATTTACCGGCTTTGCCCCACTTTCCCCTAAGAGTCCTGCTTGCGTTGTTGGAACCGGCTCCTGTTGCTGCTTTCCGACAATTTCAAGTGTTCCATCATCCTGCTGGAGAGCAAACGCAGGGTTACTTTTTGCCCCAAACATTTGTACAATAAGAACAGTATCCTCACTCTGTAATATTCCTTCCCGAATTGCAAATCCCATATCTTCGTACTGCGGTGAAAGAATATTTGCTTTGTGAGTTGGCGAATTCATCCATGCCTCTACAGCATCAGTTGAGCTAGTAAATCCTTTTGCCAAATTCTCACCCGCATAGACATAACTATAGCCAGCGGATTTAATAAAATACCATGGAGAAGTACCGTCAGGTGCAAAATGTGCCCAATAATTATTCGCAAACATATGGTCGGCTTTTCCTGCAGCAGCTGTGGAAAGCTGGTCATTCATTTTAAGCGATGACAAACCTCTTGCCTCCCGTTCTTTGTTCACAAGTGTTAATAAATCCTGAGACGAAATCGAATAAGAAATACCTAAAACCTGTGGGTAGCTTGTTTTAAGATAAAAAGAAACAGCTGTAAAAAAGGAAATAAATAGTATTAATAGTAAAAGCGAAGAATTATGCAGCAACTTTGCTCTATGGTTGTTGCGATGATGAGGAATGAAAAGGTGGTGCAGAAAGGAAAAGGACATATTTTAATCGTATACAGGAACTTCATAACTTTCTACGGGTAAATTATTTATAGGAATATTAAGTGCAAATGAAAGAGCATTCGCAACCGCCACTCCTGCTTTAAGACCAGTATAAGAACCAGGGCCCTTTTCAAATGTTATTGTCTTAATCTCTTGTACATCTGTTTTACTTTTTTCCAAAGCACGATGTAAGAGATTTATAACAGACTCAGCTCGACCGTTTGAAGAAAGTGAAACCTCCTCAATTACGCTGCCTTCCTTTTCAAGAATTACTTTTACTTCTTTAGAATTTCTTGTATCAATAGTCAGATTCATAGCTAAAATTTTACAGCACTTGCGCCTTCACGTATTATGCTCCACTTTGAACTGCTGCAATCAATAATGGTGGACACCTTTTTCATTGTACACTCACCAGCTATAGCAAAGTCAACAAGCTTCAAAAGCTCTCTATCAACCTCTTGAGAACTAAATGGCGTATCCTCTCCTGAAAAGTTGGCTGATGGTGCAAT
>CAZKYX010000008.1:0-2136 GCA_964557125.1 uncultured Gammaproteobacteria bacterium | reverse complement strand
TCATAAGAAAAAGTGAGTTTCCAAACTAAATTTTCAACGAAAGGTTCAATTTTTTCTGGCCACTCAACAACTTTTACAGTACTTTCATCATTCAGAATTTCACGTATCCCAATTTCTCTCAATTGCTTTTCGTTTTCCAGTCTGTATAAATCGAGATGCTCCAATGATAGACCAGTTCCCGTATAAGAGCGCTTCAAAACAAATGTTGGTGAAATAATCCTTGTTGTAATACCCAATCCCTTTGCTAGTCCCTTTGTAAAAGTAGTTTTGCCACTCCCCAGCTCCCCATACAGAAAAACTGTCTCACCCTTTTTTAATTGGCTAGCAAACTCTTGACCAAACGCAAGCATTTCCTCCTCATTTTTTATTGTTTTTATCATAATAATGTTTAACTGTTTTTTCGAATACTAAAACCCGCCGGGCAGAGCCCTCTGGGCGGCGCCTACAACCTATCTAAATTCCAGCTGCTTCGATAACTTTTTCTTTTTTGAACCTGAGGTAGGCAAGTATACCACAGGTAATTACAAAAATAACCACTCCGGAGATAATCAAAAATTTTGACAATGCATTCTTGTTTGAAATAACGGTATTCCCACCAACTGGTACTGGAGTTGGAGTAAATATAGGCTCATCTTGTGCTCCCAAAATAAGCGGAGGACCTGATTGGTTTTGCTTTGCACTGGTTGTCTGAGTTTTCATTTTCTCTCCATCTGTTGGAGTGATTCCTTTTAAAGTTGGCGACGGGGCAGTCTTGCTTGTTGGCGTTGGTGTTGGAGTTTTGGTGGGTGTAGGTGTATTTGTTGCCGCTGCCTGAGTTGTAGGCGTTGGTGTTGCAGTGGGATTTGGAGTTGGCGTCGGAGTCGCAGTTGGTACGGGGGTTGCAGAATTATTTGATGATCCCTTTGAGGATGAGGAAAGTATCGTCCAATTGGCAGAACCATCAGGACTTCTTCCTGAAGTGGCACTTCCACTTGGCGCTGCTGTACCTGACGATCCATAAACAATTTGATCAATCATACTCTCATCGGATTTTAACAATAAGCGAATCGTGTCCCCGTCATTATTTAGATTATTATCCCAATCAAAGGATATAAAAGAATTTCCTCCTATGCTTCCACTCAAATCGTGTTTGTTAGAACTTGTTGAGTCCCTTACGATATAGTTACTTAAATCAACGCTGCTTGAATCGGAATTGTAGATTTCTACCCAATCGGAGCCAGATGTACCGGAGCTAAATTCATTAATATAAAGCGTTGCAAAAGCACGCGTTGGAACAACGCAAAAAAATAAAATAACTGCTAAAAATACTGCGAACAATCTCACCCTTTACATGTTCTACCAGAAATGACTGTCGCCTGCAAGAAAATTATAGAAATACGACTTTTTGTATCGAAAATATACTACCTACGGAATAGTGGTCTGTAAAGTTGACATCATGCCCTCCCGGCAAAAATGGGTCGTTCATGATATAGCTCCCATTTGAACCACTCTTTATTACGACGAAATGCGTTCCCCCATAAACATTGATTCCAACGACTACTGGTTCACCGCCTGAAAGAGCACTATCCAGTGAGGTACCAACTCTTGATGCAGTCTTCCCTCCGGCAGATATTGTAAATAATAGATAAGCAGGATAATAAGAAGCAAAATTCGATGAATTTGAATTAATATCAAGAGGATTTATACCATATCCATAATGCGTAAACATCATCGCCATTGAAGTCACAAGACAACCATCAGACGCAAGTGTATATTGAGTGCCATTTAAAGCAGCATTTCCCCACTGAGAATCTCTTTGATTGTAATAACACCCCCACGAATCACATTTCGTTTGTCCAGAAAGTATTGACGCTCCTCCTTGGCTTTGAGTAAATCTTGTAAATCCTGCAAGCTGTGCTTTTGCTTGCGATAATAACTTTTGGAAATTTGCTTCACTTCCCTGTGTTTCTGACAACAATTTTTTCTTTGCAACTTTATCTTGATTGAGTTGATCGGTAAATTTTTGCAGTTTTTCATTGAGCGCCTCTTCCTCTTTTTTCTTATCAACCAGAATTTCTTGCTGGTTTGAGTAGTTGACCCTAGCTTGTTCTGCTGCAAAAATATTTTTCTTGTCATACAGTTGGACTATCTTTAAAT
>CAZKYX010000007.1:49426-51424 GCA_964557125.1 uncultured Gammaproteobacteria bacterium | reverse complement strand
ACACTCTTACCTCATCAAGTCTTGTAATTTGACTCGATTACTAAATCCCATACGCAGTGTATGATATAATTGAAATTGTGAAAAATATGGTGTTTAAATTTAAAAACGATATGTACAAGAAAGCTCGTGGAGGATATTCTCGATTTATTAATTTGTACTGTAGCCTCTGTGGCACATATTTACTTTTATACCAGAAAGATGGACCCGGATCACTTAAAAGATTATACATGGATAGAATTTTTGCACCAAAAGAACTAGTATGTATAGCTACTAATTCTACCAAGGAAATGCCTAAATTAGCTTGTCTACAGTGTAAAAGAGAGATAGGTATACCAACAATTTATGAAAAGGAAAATAGAAAAACTTTTCAATTAATTAGCCTTTCTATTATTAAGAAAGTAAGCACAGGTATTTACCCGCCAAAACTTACAAATATTACTGTCGAATGACAAAAATAGAGTTCGTGTGAAGAATAAAGAGGAGCAAATTTTAGATATACGTGCAAGGATTCAAGCACTTCAACTCAACGCTCGAGACCAGTACATGTGTAAGTCTCCAAAAGCCTTCTATCAAAAACGGTGCGAAGGAATTGTGAATTCAAAGTCCGCCATCTTCTCAAAATAACACTATGCATTCGACTACACTCTACAAATTTTTTACAATAGTATGCATTTTTCTACTTCTTTTCCTCTACTTTTTTCACCCTATTCCACTTCAAGGACCTAATGTTGATTTAGGACATCATCTGCTTTTGGGTAAAATTACCGTTGAGTCTTTGCACGTACCACAGACAAATCTTATTTCCTACACACATCCCGATTATGTATTCGTTAATACGCAGTGGCTTTCTGAGGTTGTGTTTTTCTTCTGGAATAATTGGTTTGGATTTAGCGGGCTTATCATTCTTTCTGTACTGCTTGCATTAAAATCATTCTTTTTTGTATTCATTACAGCGTATAAAAAATATCACCTACTACCAACGCTGCTTGTTTCTCTTCTTTCATTTCAGCTCTTAATTGATAGGACTGAGTTAAAACCGGAATTATTTAGCTTTGCGCTTCTTGGAGTGTTTCTTTTTGTACTTTACAAGCATCGCGAAAAACATACAAACCTCATATATATATTGCCTATTCTTGAAGTGCTGTGGGTAAATTTTCATATCTTTTTTGTTGTCGGAATTGCCGTAATGGGTGCTTTTCTTCTTGATTCATTCATAACTGCCAAGGGCAAAATAAAAACAAAAAAAGACAAGGTTCTCTTTGTCTTAACTGTAATTACAGCACTTTCAACACTAATAAACCCTAATTTTGTAAAAGGAGTTCTCTACCCGTTTTTTGTACTGAGCGACTATGGATACGATGTAATCGAAAATAAAAACATTCTAGAAGCGCTTCCCTATGCCGATTTGACCTTTGTATATTTTTTCATAAGTCTCTTAGCGCTATGGGGAGGAATTGCTCTTATTCACAAAAAAATGAGACGTGTCGATATTTTTCTTTCAGCATTCTTTACATTCATGGCACTCTTTGCCGTCAGGCATTTCCCCCTTTATATGTTTGGGACTTTCATTCCACTTGTGTGTGTTTGCTCAATTGCCTTAAAACGCATTCAAAAAAGAACAAATGAAGCCAATTATCAAATGCTCGTTTTTGGTCTTTGGCTTCTGCTTTGCGTGGGAATACTACCAGCTCTTATATGGAATTTCAAAGTTCATGGAGTTGGTTTTGGGGTTATCGATAACGCACGCGAGGCAATGACATTTGTTAAAGACAACAACCTAAAAGGACCTATTTACAACAATTACAATATTGGGAACTATATGGAATATCAGCTTTATCCAAAAGAGCGGGTATTTGTGGACGGCAATCCAGAGCAATATCCGGAAGAATTTTTTAAAGATGTGTATTATCCTTCTGAAAATAATTTTGAGGCTTTTCAGCAGACAAGCAAAAAGTATGCATTTAACACAATAATTTACGAGCACAAAAACCAAACACT
>CAZKYX010000007.1:35151-49326 GCA_964557125.1 uncultured Gammaproteobacteria bacterium | reverse complement strand
TTACTATACGCAACTGATTTTCAAAAAAACTGTATCAAGTAGTTAAAGGTGAACTGCAGGTCTGAGGTCTGACCACAACGCAAATGGAGTATTTTCTCTTAGAACTTCTTCTGAATGATATCCGCGACTCACAGCAATTGGCAGTACTTCTGCTTTTTTTGCTGCAGCTATGTCATGAACCATATCACCAACGTACGCAGTTCGTGACGGTTTTATATCCAAACGGCTGCATAACTCTCGAATCCCATCGGCCTTCTCAACAACAGTTCCAACTATTTCCTCAAAATAATGAGCAACTCCATACTCTTCCGCCTCACGTCTTACGTTTTCCTGAGGATGGCTACTAACAACTGCAAGCTTTTTCCCTTGATCTTTTAACATGCGCAAGACCTCGCTTGCGTCCTCATAGATTGTTGGTACTTTCCCTTCAGAAATTACAGTTCTAAAATTTGAGGTATATTGTTCCCAAATCTCGTCTCTTGTAGCCCTTGCCCCACGCTCCAAAAACCAATCCTGCACACCTTTTGTTGTTGTCTTTATCCAATCAGCAAAATTGTTGGGTCTTTCAATTCCATAGAAATCACACATTCTCATGTTCGCCGCAAAAACAGGCATTCTATCATCTGAAATTGTGCCGCTCCAGTCAAATTGAAGAAGGTCTACTCGTCTTTCCATGCCAACAACTACTCTAAACAAATCCTACCTTGCTGTCAATTGCCACACATTCCATCTGCCCACAAACCCAGCTTTGCCAACTCTGCTTTTGTCTGAGCACCCTTATACAGGGTTTGTTTTTTATACACCGTATCATAAGTATATTCATACGCGTATCCTTCTTGAATCATCAGATTTCCAAAATCAGAAGTATCAGGTAACTTTACGTATCGCAGCAGTCTTCCATACTTGTCTTTGTCGGTTTGAGTTGTATCGTTTTCTAACTGTACTGTCTTATCAGTTAATATCTCTTTGGCTTTCTCTGAAGCTTCCACTCCAAAACACTCGACTTTCTTACGTGGGTCAACGGTTTCGGGAGTATTAATACCAATAACTCTCACTTTTGCCAGTTTTCCACTCATACTTACTTCAAATGTGTCCCCATCAATTACTTTTGTTACGGTAGCATTTACAAGAGCGGTAGTCGGCTTTTTGTCCTTTTTTTGGGATGTTTCTTTTTCGACAGGCAACATTGTTGCTTTATCTTGATATTTTTGAGGAAAGTAATAAGCAATAAATGAAAGGACAATAAAAACTACGAGATAAATAATGCGTGATTTGAGTTTTTTGTTCATTTCAAGAAATTATAACAGCTCAATCTTGTTTTAGAGCTACTCAAAACATATACTCTTCGTACTCGAAATTACGACCTATTGTTGCAAATTGAGCTCAGAAGAGTCAATACCCGACTACATTAATCTGTAAGAAGGGTATATAATACCTCTACTCATGGCTGGCGCAACAAATTTAGTAAAAAAATTTCGCAACAAACTTCGTCACTTAGCCATTGGTCACCTAACTTTTGAGCATCAGGATTTACAAAAAGAACTAGAACAGCTAAAACTCATGATTGGAAAGCATGAAGCTCGAATGATTGCTGAGAAAACGTATAAAAATATTCAGCAGGCTGAGTTTAAGGTTTTTTCTCAATTTGGGAGTGATGGAATTGTTCAGTATCTTATTCAGAAAGTAAAAATCGAGGACAAGTCATTTATCGAATTTGGTGTTGGAGATTATTCAGAGTCCAACACGAGATTTTTACTTATGAACAACAATTGGAGGGGTTTAATAATCGATTTGGACGATAGCCATATTAAATACCTTCACGATAACCTGGGAAAAGATATTTTTTATAGACACAACATAACTGCAATAAAAAAGCGTATAACAAGCAAGAATGTTAACGAGACTTTTACCGAAAACGGTTATACAGGTGATATAGGCCTCATGTGCTTAGACATTGACTCAATTGAGTTCTGGATACTTGAGGCAATTTCAACCGTTTCCCCACGAATTTTAATTGTTGAATATAATAGCACGTTTGGTAGTGAATATTCCGTAACCGTACCCAACAAAGAAAATTTTGATAGAGAAAAAGAGCACTTCTCACATCTGTATTTTGGTGCTTCTCTTAGCGCTCTTGTCAGTTTGGCTCGAAAAAAAGGGTATGTATTTGTAGGGAGTAATAGTGCCGGAACTGATGCTTTCTTTTTGCGCAAAGATGTTGCAAAGGGTTTTGTGGAATTATCGGCAAAAGAAGGATATGTTGAGGGCAAATTTCGTGAATCATTCAACAAACAAGGGGAAATGACTTACATTTCGTCTCATAGAAAGCGTCTAGAACTGATTCGCAGTAAAAAGGTATATGACATTACATCAAAGCAAACAAAAACGATAGCAGAAGTATATGGACTGAAAGGTTAGTAGGAAAGTGCTTTGATTTTGTAAGAAATAATGCCTTTTGGAGCGTGTAATTCAACTAAATCCCCTAATTTTTTACCCATGAGGACTCTTGCGAGTGGAGAAATATTGGAAATCTTCCCATTCAAAGGGTCAGCCTCTTTCTCACCAACAATATGAACCAATCGTTCACTTGCTCCATCACTAATAGTTACTTTTGCGTTAATTCCCACCTTGTCTTTCTCAACGTCCTCAATAATTTCAGCAAATTTGATTTGCAAATCAAGGTAAGTAATTCGCCCGTCCATAGAACGAAGTCGTGATTTTGCAGCGGTGTACAAACCATTTTCACTCAAATCACCCATATTGCGGGCAATAGAAAGGTTGTTCACCGCTTCTTTTCTATTTTCTCGAAGGTCTGCAAGCTCTTTTTTTATAGCTTCAAAGCCTTCTTTTGTGTATGGAACTCTTCTCATTTGACGCATATAGGCATTATATCAAACTTCATAAGTATAAACGCTTATTTTATGGTATAATACACTAACTATGGGACACGTTCTATGTGTCTCTTTTTTTGAGGCTTCAAGAAATATTTTAAGCCGAATCCTCCGTAGCCTTTGGCGTAGGGGGAGCACATAAAGCATTATGGATATTCGAAACATAGCTATTATCGCCCACGTTGACCACGGCAAAACCACTCTTGTGGACTCAATGTTAAAGCAAACTCATACCTTCCGTGACAACCAAAAGGAAATGGATGAGGATCTTATCATGGACTCAAATGACCTTGAAAAGGAAAAGGGTATTACCATTCTGTCCAAAAATACCGCAGTTTTCTTCAATAATTACAAAATTAACATCATTGACACCCCTGGACACGCTGACTTTGGAGGAGAAGTTGAGCGTGTCTTAAATATGGCGGACGGTGCTATTCTACTCGTTGATGCTGTTGAAGGACCACTACCACAAACAAAATTTGTACTTAAAAAAGCACTTGAGAAACACCTTAAGATAGTCCTTCTTATCAATAAAATAGACAAAAAAGATGCTCGCCCTGATGAAATCATTCATGAGACTGAAAATTTATTCTTAGAACTTGCACATGATGACTCTGCACTAAATTTTAGGACTCTTTTCTCAGTTGGTAGAGATGGCAAGGCATTTTTAGAATTGCCTCAGAACTATACAAGTGAGATAAGTGGCGACCTTACGCCACTTTTTGAAACAATCGTTGAGCACGTTCCATCAAGTATCCAAGGAGAGAACGAGCCATTTCAAATGCTTATTTCAACTCTCGATTCTGATCCTCACGTTGGAAAATTGTGTATTGGAAAAGTATCTCGAGGAAAACTCAAGAAAGGCGAAATGGTTTCTCTTGTTGATGAGGACAAGGTGGTGGGTTCATATAGAGTCCAAAAACTCTTCACAAGCGAAGGACTCATGCGTAAAGAAGTTGAGGAAGTTTCAAGCGGAGATATCGTTGCTATCGCAGGTATTCCAGAACTTACCATTGGTCAAACAGTAACTGACCCACAATCGCCAATAAGTCTTCCAAAAATTCATGTCGAGGACCCAACAATACGAATCACCATTGGCCCTAATACAAGTCCATTCTTGGGAAAAGAAGGAAAATTACTGAGCTCATCTCAGGTAAAAGACAGACTATTGAAAGAGAAAGAAACGAATTTGGGACTTAAAATTGAGCCAGATGAAGCAACGTCAAATTATGCAGTATCTGGAAGAGGCGAACTTCACTTATCAGTTTTGATTGAAAACATGAGACGAGAGGGATTCGAGCTTGAAGTGTCAAAGCCTCAGGTTATTTACAAAACAGTTGATGGGGTTACTTGTGAACCGTTCGAGGAAGTAACTATTGATGTTGATGCGAGCTTTATAGGTGTAATTACTGAAGAAATGGCAAAAAGAAAAGGTGAGCTTATCAGTCTTAATCCAGAACCTAACAACATTTCAAGATTTGTTTACAAAGTCTCAAGCCAAAATCTGCTTGGCATCCGCAACGTTCTTCTTACAAAAACGAGGGGCACTGCACTTTTTAATACATTCTTTTTGGGGTACTTCCCCAAAAACACTGCTGCTGTTGAGAATACTCGCAACGGAGTTCTTATCGCCTCAGAAACAGGTTCTGCACTATCATATGGGCTAGAAAATGCACAAGAAAGAGGCACACTCTTTATTTGGCCGGGAACTGCAGTATATGAAGGAATGGTTATTGGTGTTTCAACTCGGGATAAAGATATGGAAATTAATGTATGTAAAGGAAAAAAACAAACCAACGTCCGCTCGTCCAATGCAGACTTTACAGTACAAATTGACACACCAACAGAACTAAGTCTTGAACAGGCTTTGGATTTTATCAACGATGATGAGTTCTTAGAGGTTACACCAAAATCTGTTCGTATTCGAAAGAAGCACCTTACTGCAATGAACAGAAAACTCGCTGACAGAAAAAATTAACACCCAGTTTGTACCACAAGACATATTTTGATAGTATTAAAATCATGAGACTCTTTTTTGCACTTATCCTCTCGTTCATTGCTCTACTAGCCTTACAATCTCAGGTGGAAGCTCAACGAAACACCGCTCCAACACCCGTTGTAACTGTAGGAGTAGCAAGCGAATCAGCTCTTATCGCAAGTGCTTCTGCAAAGGAACAAGAAGAATTAGCAAAACTTAAGAAGCAAGACGTAACATCTCCTGAAAGCATAGAAGATAAGAATATTATTCTTCAACTTTTCAAGCAAAGACCAGCCGACACACTCACCCCTCTCAATGCTCCAGCCTATCTCGTCCAATCCGCTGTAAAGTCAGGCGTTCCATCTAGAACCATTATACTTATATTGCTTTTACCCATGCTTGCAACAATTATTGCCTTTATTAGACATGTTATCGGACTCCCTAGTATTGGCATGCTTGTTCCCGTTGCTCTCTCGATTACGCTTCTTTCAACGGGTATTACCGCAGGACTTATTTTGCTTGCAACTATTATATTTGCCTCAACAGTTGCACGAATTTTACTCAAGCACGTAAGAATTATGCAGTTACCCAAAATGGCACTTTCAATGTTTATAGTCTCTATCTTTATTTTTCTTGTGTTAACTGTGAGCGGTATTGCCGGAATCCTTGTTGTAAAACAGCTCTCTATTTTCCCAGTGCTTTTACTTATTCTTTTGTCAGAACAAATTATCTCTGTTCAACTTGAAAGAAGCGCTCAAGAAACTATCATTATCACGATGGTTACTTTTGCGATTGGAATTTTGGGCTTCATGCTTCTCTCATCGACCCATTTACGTAACACCATACTTCTCTACCCTGAGCTTATATTTCTTCTCATTCCAATTAATATAATAATTGGCCGTTATTTTGGTTTGAGGTTGATGGAGTATTTTAGATTTACCCCAATTTTGCGCCATGGCAGTAAGTAAAAACATTCTGGGCATGAACGCCCGAAATTTCCTATACATCCGCAAGTACAATCCAGGCTCTGCCAAAAAGGTTGCAGACGATAAATTGGAGATGAAAACCCGTCTTCTTGAAAACGACATCAACACCCCTGACATGTTTTCAGTTTTTTACGATAGAGACTCAATTCGTAACTTTGACTGGGACAGCCTTCCGTCACGTGGATTTGTTATAAAACCTGCTCGTGGATTTGCGGGCTCCGGAATTTTGCCAATAAAAAAATGGGAGAATGGCATTGCAACCTCAGTAACGGGTCAAACATATGACTTAAAACAGCTTGAATCACATATTTTAGACATTCTTGAAGGAGCTTATTCTATGAAGTATCTGCCAGATAATGCTTTTCTGGAAGAGCGTATATTCCCCCATCCATTCTTTAAAAAATTGACAGGACATGGTATTCCAGACATAAGAGTTATTGTTTTTAACCACATTCCAGTTATGGCAATGATGAGGCTCTCAACAGAGGAATCACACGGCAAAGCTAACTTACATCAAGGTGCAATTGGCTTTGGAATTGATATTAGAACAGGTATTACAACAAGTGCAGTTCTGTATGATCAAAATTTGGACGTAATACCGGGAACAAAGATAAAGACAAGGGGCATAAAAATTCCGGAATGGGATAAGATTTTATATCTTTCATCAAAAACACAAGCCATTACCGGACTTGGGTATGCTGGGATCGATTTGGTCTTTGATGGAAAAAAAGGTCCTGAAATTTTGGAGGTAAATGCTAGGCCGGGACTTTCAATTCAAAATGCCAATAAAGCATCACTTCGCTCAAGACTTGAAAGAGTGGAAAATATTCTTACCCCAACACCCGAAAGGGCTGTAGAACTTGCAAAAAATTTGTTTACTGAAACCTTCTCGGACAAAGTCTCAATTGGGCCAAAAGTGCTTACCATTATCCAAGATATTACTTTTGACAGAAATGGCCAACCAATTACCGTCAAGGCAAAGCTTGATACCGGAGCATTCAGAACATCAATGGATAGTAAATTTGTAGATTTACTCGGGCTTTCACTCTCAGACGAAAAAGTTTTTGTAAAATCTGCAAGCGGCGAGCACTATAGACCCACAGTGAAAGTAACTTTTGAACTTGCAAACAAGAGAATAACTACGCTTGCCTCAGTCGTTGATAGAACTAACTTGAAATATCCAGTTATCATTGGCTATCGTGATATGAAGAATTTTCTTATTAAGCCAGTCCATGATGAAACCTACGACCCCGAGGATGATATTGAGGAGTAGAACGTTTTAGTTATTAGTTATTTGTTATTTGTTACTGGTTACTTGGCGATTTTCTTAGTTTTCATTTTGCATTTTAAACCTCACACTCCCATGTGCGCCGCTATATATAGCTAGTACCCTTGGGGTATGATTTTGGGCGTTTGAACTTATTCCGCTCTTTTCTAGCCTCTCACACTCCCGATGTGTGATTTTACAAACTCAGTTAGCACATGTATTTAATTTTTGCTTCAAATAGTGTATAATTGCTAGATTATGGAAAATCCAGTTTTATTTAAAAGGGGCAACAACGTCAAAGTGTTTCAAAAAATTGTTGACGGAAAAAAAGACAGAGTCGTCGCTTTTGAGGGAAAAGTTATGAAATCTCGTGGCACTCACACCAATGCAATGATTACTGTGAGACAGCATATTGATGGTGTTGATGTTGACCGGATTATACCCGTAAATTCACCTTCAATTTTAAAAGTTGAACTATTGGAAGACAAGAAAAAAGCACGAAAGATAGCGACGAGACAAGGAAAAAAGTCCACAAAAAAAGTTAATCCAGTTAAATAATCCACCTCCCTTCTGTTACACTATTTTCATGGGCATCGGTTCTTATGGTGAGAATACTGCAGCCAATTTTTTGTTAAAAAAAGGGTACTCCATTCTTCAAAGAAATTATCATAGTAGATTTGGAGAAATTGACCTCATAGCCCAAGACCACCTAACCATAGTGTTTGTTGAAGTTAAAACACGCTCTAACTTCTCATACGGAACCCCGCTTGAAGCAATCAATAGCTGGAAATTAAAAAAACTTATAAAAACATCGCAATTCTTCTTGAATCAATATAAATATGGAGATGTCGCTTACCGCTTTGATGCTATTGAAGTAATCGTATCTTCAGGAAAAGACAAAGTCAATCATATAGAGAATATTACTTGCTAACTATTTTGCCGCTTCCTTCAAGAATTCTACAAAAAACGGATGGGGTGACTCCGGACGGCTTTTTAGACGAAGTCGCAAGGCAAGACCTACTTCGCAGCCTCTTTGAGGAACTCAACGAAAAAAGGGTGCGGAGATTCAGGTCTTGACTTATATTCTGGGTGACCTTGTGTTCCCATGAAGAAGGGGTGCTTATCTTTTGGCAATTCTATTATTTCAACAAGATTTTCTGCAACAGAACGGGCTGATATGACAAGACCGGCTTTTTCTAAATCTTTTGCAAATTCATTATTAAATTCATAGCGATGACGATGCCTTTCAGAAGTTAACCCATCTTTCCCATTTTTAAAACCTCCGGCATTCTTATACAATTCGTAAGCTCGCGTGCCCTTGGCAACCATAGCATCCCATGTCCCAAGCCTCATCGTACCCCCATATGCACGTCTTTCCATGAGCTCCCTTTGATTCTCAATCATATGAATAACTGGATGAGCTGATTTAGGGTCATTTTCAGTCGTATTAGCGTCTGTCCACCCCAGTACTTGGCGAGCAAAAGCAACAACCCCAAGCTGCATTCCGTAACAAAGTCCAAGATACGGAATTTTTCTATCGAGAGCATACATTGCTGAATATATCATTCCTTCAGAACCTCGCTCTCCCCATCCAATAGGTACAATTATTCCGTCCGGCTTCCCAATAACTTCCTGAACACCTTCAAGCGCAGTCTTCTTTGCTTTCAACGCTTTTTCGACGTGCTGCTCTACGCGCTCTGCATTTACCCATTTTGTAACTATCTCAACATCTGCACTCCATGATGCGTGCTCAATAGCATCAAGAAGAGCGGCGTATGCGTCTCTTAGTTGATAGTCTCCAGTCCCAAAGTACTTCCCGATAATTGCAATTTCAATGGTTTCTCTCTTTTTAGATTTTATTTTTCCAATTAATTTTTCCCATGAAGCAAGTAAAGGCTTTTTTGGCTCGAGTCCAAGCTTTAGAAAAATACGCTTTTCAAGTCCTTGCTTGTGTAGAATCAGTGGAATTTCATATACGCTATCAAGATCTGGATTTGAAATAATATCCTCTGGATGCATATTACAAAAGAGTGCAAATCTATCTCGGCGACGCTGGTCAAGATATCGGGCGGAGCGCGCAATAATAAAGTCTGGTTGTATCCCCATTGAGTTGAGGGTTCTTACGGAAAGTTGCGTTGGTTTTGTTTTGGGTTCCCCAAGATGACTTGGTGTTGGCACATAGCTTACATGCACATGAATAACGTCTCCAGGATTTTTGAGTGTCAATATTCTTGAAGCTTCGTAATAGAAGATGTTCTGGTATTCACCAGCTGTTCCCCCCAGCTCAATAACAACAATATCAGCATCTCTAACTTTGGCTACATTATTAATTCGCGAAATGATTTCATCAGTAATGTGCGGAATTGCCTCCACATCCTCCCCGTTATATTCAAATCTCCTCTCCCGATCAATAACAGTCTGATAAATTCTTCCCATGGTAACAAAGTTTTCTTTACCCATGTCCTCGCTGAGGAATTTCTCATAAGACCCGATGTCCATATCAGCCTCAGTTCCGTCTTCACACAAAAAGGGATCTCCATGCTCAATAGGATTTATGGTACCAGCGTCCATATTGAGATAATTCTCGAATTTAATGGGAGCGATTTTGTAACCTGCTGCTTTGAGAAGGAAGGAGATAGATGAGGCTGTTAGTCCTTTACCTATGCCGGAGATAACACCTCCGGACACGAAAATATATTTTGTTCTATTTTTCTTGAGCGGCACGATTTATATTATCAAATCAACAAAATTGTGTCAATGAGAAAAATTTTTGGGTGGCACTCTCAAGAGTATCCCCATTGGCTTTTTTGAAATCCACTTTTTCTATTCCCTCCTCTCAAGTGGCATGATTGGAGCGGGATACCAGAATCGAACTGGCTTCTCTACCTTGGGAAGGTAGCGTACTACCGGTATACTAACCCCGCATAGTAAGTATTCTACCCAAAAGAGTGGGATTGAAACAACTCTTAATTCAATTCTACCGACAGGTCCCTCCCCAGTCATCCCTTTCAACTGGCTGTGAATTACCGTTGTTCAACGTGACAGAATTACCAAAACTGGTGTTTACGGCGTTTCCTGCAATTAAATCTACTAGATGCTCTCGCGTTATTGACTCGTTCTGAAGAATCGCTTTCTTAAATTCAGCGAGTTTTTCATCTAGTGGTTTTCCTTTCATAGTTTGCCTAACACCAGCCCAATATCCATAAGTATGGAGCTTCCCTAAAGTTTTTTCGTAAACTTCAGTCAGTTCTTCCATTCCTTCTTTTGGTTTTTCTACAGTCAAAATTTTAAAAGAAATCTGGCTTCCTTCATGGACGTTCCCTGAGTCTTTTGCAAATATAACCTCACTCTTCATCACAATTCACCTCCTTCCAAAGAAGTATATTATTCCTGTATAAAATCCTTGTCAATTAGCAAAATTAAGGTCTAGGCAACTTAAGAGTATTTCCAGGGAAAATAAGGTCAGGATTTTCAAGAGCGTTTGCGCTTGCAATTTCTGTCCATCTATATCCATCCCCGTATGCTCTTACTGCTATATCCCACAAATTGTCTCCACTCACGATTGTGTAACTAGTTCCTGAAATTTTATTTTGACTTGGAGCTAGAACTCCCTCGATTGTATTTGGTGCCATTGCTGGACTTACCATTACTTCAGTAGGCTTTACAACAACTTGTGTCGGAACCGCAGTTATTGTTGGACTTACTTGAATTGTTGCTGCTGCAACAACTTCTCCACTTACATTAGGGATAGTGAGCCTTGTACCTTCTTCGAGTGTTGACGCTTCGCTTAGATTGTTTGCTTTTGCAATTTCATTCCACTTGAATCCATCACCATATTCTTTTTCAGCAATACTCCACAGCGTGTCACCCTCGGTAACTGTATAGGTACTTCGAATATCTTGCTGTGTTGCGGCTCCGTTATCTGTTATTTCACCGTTAGGAGCAACTGAAAGTGTTCTTACTCCCAAAACTATAACGACAAAAAGTACAAGAACGGTAAGAATTCCATAAATAAGACTCTTGTATGAATCTGAACTTTGAATAAGCTTTTGAATGTCTAAATTTGAGACCTTTCTGCTTATTGGTTCTTTTTTAGGTGCTTTTTTAATTGTTTTTTTTGTTGGCATTTAAATTAATTCGCCTCCATTCTGGGCAGAGGATAAAATATATGGACAGAGCTTGCGGCAGGTGAGAAAAAAGGATTTGGGCGGGAGTGACGGGAAGCGCTCAATTCGCGATTGCGAATTGTGTGCTACGTAAAATTTCTCAATTTTTTGTAGAACGCACCTGCGACCTTGAGGTAAGAAAAAAGAATTTGGGCGGGAGCGACGGGACTCGAACCCGCGACCTCTTCCGTGACAGGGAAGCGCTCTAACCAAACTGAGCTACACCCCCAAAATTCTTTTTCCTAATTTTCAATGTGACAGGGAAGCGCTCTGCCCCCGTCCTTGACGGGATCACTAACAAACTGAGCTACACCCCCAAAATTTTTTTTCCTAATTTTCAAAATAAAAAAAACTTCGCTGGCAAACGAGTAGAAAAATCTACCAATTTTTGGTAGCTTTTTTTGAGGCAGAAATCCTAACTTTAGACTCGGAATGCAAGACATCATATACTAACAAATTATTTGAAGCTAGTCAATGAGAGTACGGGTATGCTAGTATATCGATATGCATACCAATAGAGAAATATCTATTCTCCTTCGAAATGTGGCAGCTGCATACTCCATATTGGATGAAAAAAAGTACCGATTTCAAATTATTGCATACCAAAAGGCCTCTGAAGCTATTGATTCACTTTCCGTTGAAATTATGGACCTTTATAAGCAGAATTCTCTGGACAAGATTCCGAGAGTTGGGGATAGCATAAAGCGCTATATGCAGGAACTATTCGAAACCGGAAAAGTGGAACACTTTGAATCAATAATGAAAAATTTATCACCTGCACTTTTTCCCCTTCTTGATATTCCTTCTTTTGGCCCCAAAAAAGCATTCAAAATCGTAGAAGCATTTCACCTTGATAATCCAAAAACAGTCATACAAGATGTGAAAGAACTTGCTGAAAAGGGAAAAATAGCCCCCCTTCCTTCGTTTGGAGAAAAGTCAGAAAAAGATATCTTACAAGCAATTGCAGAATATGCACTAGGTAAAACAAAATCCAGCCGCATGGTATTGCCTCTGGCAAAAGAAATAGCTGATAAATTTGTTGATTATTTAAGGGAGTGCAAGGAGGTTGAAGAAGTCTACCCATTAGGAAGTCTTCGACGTATGAAGTCCACAATTGGTGACGTTGATATTGCTGTTTCATCAAAAAATCCCTCTGCAGTTCTAAAGCATTTTGTTGCATACCCATTCAAAGAACGGATTATAGAGCAAGGAGATATAACCTCCTCACTTGTTGTGTCGGGCAATAAGCAAATTGACCTTATGGTTTTAAAACCGGAACAATTAGGCTCACTGCTCCAACATTTCACCGGTAGCAAACAACACAATGTAGCTCTAAGAGAATACGCCATTAAAAAAGGGTTTTCACTCTCAGAAAAAGGTATAAAGCTTAAGAATGGCAAAACCGAGACTTTCACCAAAGAGGCAGACTTTTACAAATACCTCGGCATGGACTGGATACCACCTGAGTTGAGGGAAAATACAGGCGAAGTGGAAGCAGCGCTTAAGCATTCACTCCCTAAACTTGTAGAGCTTTCAGATATGAAGGGTGACTTACATATTCACTCAAGCTATCCAATAGAACCAAGCCATGACATGGGACAAGCAAGTATGCAAGAAATGATTGATAGAGCAAAAGAACTGTCATACGAATATATCGGCTTTTCAGAACATAATCCTAGTGTAATGAACCATTCTGAAAACGAGATTTATGACATACTGCAAAGACGAAAGGAAAAAATTGAACAATTAAAAGAGAGTAATAAAAGTATACATATAATTAATTTACTCGAAATTGATATTTTAGCTAATAATAAGCTAGCTCTTAGTGATAAATGTATGGAACTTATTGATATGGGGATTGTCTCAATACATAGCTCATTTAAGACTGAAAAAAAAGCTATGACAAAGCGAATACTTAGTGGACTTTCGCACCCTAAGGCTAAAATATTTGCCCACCCAACAGGAAGACTAATAAATCAAAGAAATGGATACGAGGTCGATTGGGATAATTTGTTTTCTTTTGTAAATGAAAACAACAAAGCGCTCGAAATTAATTCATGGCCTACTCGTCTTGACTTACCCGATACATTAGTAAAAGAAGCAAAAGAAATTGGGGTTAAGTTTGTCATTGATACGGATAGCCATGCACTCACCCACATGGACAACATGATTTTCGGTGTTTCAGTTGCAAGGCGCGGTTGGTGTGAAGCAAAGGATATTCTCAACACCTACGGTTTTGATAAATTCAAAGATTGGATTGCTTCTTGATTATTGATTCTTGATTATTGATTCTTGATTATTGATTCTTGATTCTTGATTCCTATTCATTGCTTCTTGATTATTGTTTATTGTTTATTGTTTATTCTCCCCCAATGTGACATAATATTTGTATTATGAATATCTGGATTGGACTTGCCATCTTCCTCGTTCTCGCTTTTGTTGCCTACATCTGGCTTACATATAACTCACTTATCACCCTAAAGGAGAGAATTAAAGAAGCTCTCAGTGGAATAAATGTTCAGCTCAAAAGGAGAACTGACCTTATCCCAAATCTTGTTGAAAGCGTTAAAGGGTATGCAAAACACGAAAAGGAAGTATTTGAAAATGTAACAAAAGCAAGAAGCGAATTGATGAAGGCTGACTCACCTCATGCAAAAGCACAGGCAGACAACATGCTAACAGGAGCTCTTAAGTCTCTATTTGCAGTATCAGAGGCTTACCCTGCACTTCGAGCAAGCGAAAATTTTCAACATCTTCAATCAGAGCTTACAGATACTGAGGACAAGGTCGCATATTCACGACAATTCTACAATTCAAATGTACTAGCTTTTAATACAAAAATTAAAACATTCCCAGCTGTTCTAATTGCAAATAACTTCGGCTTCAA
>CAZKYX010000007.1:32254-35051 GCA_964557125.1 uncultured Gammaproteobacteria bacterium | reverse complement strand
TCATGTCCTTCATATCGTATTACTACTCAGATAAAATTGTACTTTCAATGTCTGGTGCAAAACCTGCCACAAGGCAGACACATCGAGAGCTGTATTCTATCGTTGAAAATCTCAGTATAGCTTCCGGAAATCCAATGCCCAAAATTTATACCATCCAAGACAATGGCATGAATGCTTTTGCTACAGGCAGAGACCCAAAGCACGCAGCAATTGCCGCAACTGAAGGGCTTTTGGGGTCTCTAAGAAAAGTTGAACTTGAAGGAGTAATTGCCCATGAACTCTCCCATATAAAAAACTATGACACGAGGCTTATGAGTGTAGTTTCAATTGTGGCCGGCTCTCTTGCTATTCTTTCCGACTTCTTCTTCCGCAGTCTTTTGTGGGGAGGTGGAGACGACGATAGAAGGGGTTCCAATCCAGTCTTCTTATTATTGGGAGTAGCAGCTGCAATACTTGCGCCAATTGCAGCAACCATCATTCAACTCGCCATCTCGAGAAGAAGGGAATTTTTAGCTGATGCTGACGGGGCACTACTTACCCGTTTCCCAGATGGTCTAGCCGATGCGCTTGAAAAAATTTCAAAAAACTCATCAGTCAAAAATGCTAGCAATGCTACAGCGCATATGTATATTAGTAACCCCTTCAAAAAAGGGCAGTCGGGCGCATTTGTAAGTAATCTTTTCAGCACGCACCCTCCCGCTGCAGAACGCATCAGACTACTACGAGAGATGTGACTTTTTATAGGTCTAAAAAAGTCATCCTGAGCTTGTGGTTTGATTCAACTCACCATCATGAGTTTATCAAATGATTGAATCATACAGAAAACCATTTCCCTCCCCAATTTTAAAACCCAAACACTAAATATCCAAGTTCAGGCTCTGCTATAATTATGAAATGCTTCACTCTATTCTCTTTGGGAAACTGGTCTCTAAAGTTACAACATCCTTCAATCTTGGCTCAGGCTCCACGTGGCCGGGGCATCTTGTCCTTGAAAATGACCCTAAGTTTATAAAAAAAATTATCCGAAAGAATCCAAATCTTAAAATAATTCTCATAGCTGGTACAAATGGTAAGACCACTACTACAAAGGCTCTCTCCCACGTTCTCAATTCGCAGAGTTATTCAACAATAGAAAACTCTTCTGGAGCAAATCTTACAAATGGCCTTGCATCAATTTTACTGTCCAATGCCTCACTTTTAGGAAAATTGAAGGCTGAAGTTCTTCTTTTTGAAGTTGATGAGAATACTCTCCCGCTCGTGTTAAAAGAAATACCTAGTCCTGATGGAATTGTTTTACTTAATTTGTTCCGTGATCAACTTGATAGATATGGTGAGGTAAATACCATTGCGCAGGTCTGGAAAAATTCTATTGAGAAGTTACAGGAAGATACACTTCTTATCGCAAATGCTGACGACCCCCTCGTGGCCTACACTGCTTCTTTTGCAAAAAGAAAAATTTTCTTCTCAGTAGACAATAGCTATAAAAAGGCCACTCAACTTTCACATGCTGTTGATTCTATAACCTGTCCGAAATGTAACTCTGATCTTAATTACTTTGAAATTTCATATTCTCACCTTGGCAATTACACATGCACAAGTTGTTCCTTTAAAAATCCACAAGCGCAAGTACTTCAATTTGAGACAAGCCTTTTGGGAGTATACAACAGATACAATCTTACAGCAGTTCTCCTAACCGCAAGGGAACTTTTCAAGACGCAACCTGCCGCTGCGGCAAAGTCTTTAAAGACTTTTAAGCCTGCTTTTGGCAGGCAGGAAAGTATCATTACAGATGGGCGTACCATTATGCTGCTTCTCTCGAAAAATCCAACTGGATTTAATGAGAGCCTGAAGGTTGCCTTAGAGAATGAGACCCAATCGCTACTTATCCTTCTCAATGATAGAATCCCCGATGGGCGAGACATCTCATGGATCTGGGATGTGGACTTTGAAGTCTTAAAGAACAAAAAAATTAAAATAATTGCATCAGGAGACAGAGCATATGACATCGCCAACAGGCTTTCTTTTGCCGGAGTGAAGCATGAAGTTTTTGAAGATTACCAAGCAGCGTATCAAGAAGTTCTCAATCAAACGCAAAAAAACAAAACTCTCACAATCTTACCGACTTACTCTGCAATGCTTGAAATACGCAAACTGATTGGAGGCAGAGCAATCTTATGACCTACAACCTAACGCTCGCGTGGCTTTATCCAGAACTTATGTCAACTTATGGCGATAGGGGAAATATAATTGTTTTACAACAAATAGCCAAAGCCAATGGTATTGGTTTGACTGTAGAAAGAGTTAACCAGACCACCAACCACCAGTCACTAATCACAAGTGACCTCCTCTTCATGGGTGGTGCTCAAGACTTACAACAGGAAATTGTGAACAAAGATTTGCTCTCAAAAAAAGGAACAATAATTTCAGACCTCATTGAAAAAGGAATTCCAGGTCTTTTTATCTGCGGTGCATTTCAATTCTTAGGAAAGCATTACAAAGACGCATATGGTACAAAAATAAAAGGACTTGGCATTTTTGACATGTACACAGAAACCCCGACCGGCCTTCCTCGTCTTACCGGCAATATAATCGTCTCTCCGTCTACAACCTACACCCTACGCCGCTATGAAATAGCTAGTCCTCTTGGAGGGCAACCTACATCCTATCTTGTCGGCTTTGAAAACCATGGAGGAAGAACGTACCTAGCTGACCAATCCCAAGCATTTGCAACAGTAGTTTCGGGCTTCGGAAATAACGGCGGCGATAAAACAGAAGGAATTCAATATAAAAATGCCAT
>CAZKYX010000007.1:14406-32154 GCA_964557125.1 uncultured Gammaproteobacteria bacterium | reverse complement strand
GCTATTGCGAGATTAGCCTCAAGACAGTATACTAATGACATGAAAATCGATGTTAAAAAAGTAGCAAAACTCGCAAATCTCACACTTACTGTAGATGAAGAAAAAGAGTTTGACACGCAACTCAACGACATAGTTACCTACATTGAAACCCTCAATTCAATAGATACATCATCAATAGAACCCACAGCACAAGTCACAGGACTCACCAACAGACTAAGAAACGACTCTTACACAGACGACATGCTAACTCAAGAGCAAGCGATTTCGGGAGGAAAAAAAACACACAATGGGCTTTTTGTTGTAGATAAGCTCGTTGACACAACGTCCTGAAAATTTCTAAGTACTAATTAGTAATTACTAATTTAGGGAAAAAAGTGTTAATTGCTTAGACATTAGATATTAATAATTAGAAATTATGATTGACATAACAAATCTTTCTATTTCAGATTTACACAATGGGTATAAAGCAAAACAATTCTCTGTAACAGAAATTGTGAAGTCATTTGCTGAGAGAATAGAGAGATATAATCCTTCGCTCAATGCTTTTATCACCGTGACTTGGGAAGATGCTCTAGAAAGAGCACATGAGCTGGATAACGCAGAAATCACAAACCCTCTTCACGGAGTTCCCTTTGGACTTAAAGACATGTTTCTCACAAAAGGAATAAGAACAACTGCTGCATCAAATGTTTTAAAGAACTATATTCCACAATACAACGCAACAGTTGTAGACCGTCTTTTACAAGCAAATGGAATTATGCTTGGAAAACTCAATCATGACGCTTGGGCGCATGGCGCGTCTGGCGAAAATTCAGATTTTGGAAATACCCTCAACCCATATAACATCGAGTACGTACCCGGTGGCTCCTCAAGCGGTTCTGCGGTGGCAACAGCCGCATCAATGGTGCAATTTGCTATGGGCACGGATACTGGCGGGTCAATACGCCAACCTGCATCCTTTACAAATACTGTTGGTTTTAAGCCTACGTATGGACTCGTAAGTCGATATGGTGTAATTTCTATGGCTTCTTCTCTTGACTCAATTGGACATTTTACAAAAACGGTAAAGGACAGCGCCCTTATATTAAATGCGATGCATGGTTCTGATGGCTATGACGGCACAATGAGAAATGATGAAAAAAGAAAAGACTACACTCTCAATCTTGAAAAAGGAATAAAAGGACTTAAGATTGGGGTACCAAAGGAATACTTAGGAAAAGGGCTATCTCCAGAGGTAAAAGAAACGTTTGAAGTTTCACTAAAAACATTGGAAAAACTTGGAGCAGTAATAGTCGATGTAAGCCTGCCAAATACCGATTCTGGTATAGCTGTGTACTATATCATCCAACCATCAGAGGTCTCCTCAAATCTTGCTAGATACGACGGAATTCGGTTTGGTGAAAGCAGAGACGAGCTTGGGAAAGAAGCCAAGCGAAGAATAATGCTGGGTACATTTACCTTATCATCTGGATATTACGATGCGTACTACAAAAAAGCCATGCAAGTAAGAACGCTAATTGTAAACGACTTTAAAGATGCCTTTAAAGATGTTGATGCAATAGCAGCCCCTGTCTCCCCAACCCCCCCATGGAAAATTGGCGAGAAGGCAACTGACCCACTTGCGATGTATCTGTCAGATGTATATACCGTATCGGCAAATTTGGCTGGGATTCCAGGTATCAGTCTACCGGCTGGCTTTACACAATCTGGGCTTCCGATAGGTATTCAGTTTATGGGAGAGCAGTTCTCAGAAAGTCTTCTTTTCCAAATTGCCACATCATTTGAGACCGAAACGCAGTTCTACAAGAAAGGGCCAACACTATGAATTTAGATGGCTTAAAAGACTACCTACGAGTGGTTTCAAAGGAAGGATACGCTACCAATGAGGGCTTTAAGAACGAAGATAATTCGTCAACCATTATGCATGTAAAAGGTGAATGGAGCATGAAAGATACATTTTACGGTGGAGAACCATATGGTGGAAGTGAAATAATTTTTTACAAGAAAAAACCAGTTTGGATGATGAGTTACTATGGAAAAGTCGAAAAAAATATAAACGACACAGATGCTGTATATGCCCTTTTGAAAAAAGCACTTGCTACAACCGACTCTGGATTTCCGTTACGAGGGCCAAGGATGTTTATTGGACAAGGCATGCAGTATATGAACCATTGGGAAGGAAATTTGGAAAAATTTAGCGGAAAAGAACAAATCCTACGGGACGGTATTGAAATTTATTCAGCTTCATATATGGGGGGTCTCATTGACCAAAGAACAACATGACTAAAACCCAAAACCTGCAACCTAAAACCTATCAGACCGTTGTCGGTCTTGAAATACACGTAGAACTTGCAACAACTACAAAAATGTTTTGTAGATGTGCAGTTCCGAGTCTTTCTGACAAACCAAATACCAGAACATGTCCAATATGTCTCGGGCTTCCCGGCGCTCTACCCTTTACAAATTCAAAGGCCATTGAAGATTGCGTTCAAATTGGTCTCGCTCTCAATTGCACTATTAGCAAGAACTCATACTTTGAGAGAAAGAATTATTTTTATCCAGACCTTGCCAAAGGTTTTCAGACCAGTCAGTATCTCCACCCATTTGGAGAAAAAGGTTACCTAGATATCAAAGTAAATGGCTTAACAAAACGAATTGGAATTACTCGAGTACATATGGAAGAGGACACGGGCAAGTTAACTCATGCAACGGTTGATGGAAAAGAAGTATCCCTTATAGACTTTAATCGTTCAAGTGTTCCGCTGGTTGAAATTGTTACTGAACCCGACATTAGAAGCGGTGAGGAAGCTAAAATTTTTCTTACAGAGCTTCAAAAAATTATCCGCTATTTAGGTGTTTCAACAGCAGATATGGAAAAGGGTCAAATGAGACTAGAACCAAACATCTCGCTTGCTCCACTCGGATGGAAGCTGGAAAACGGTCTTCCAAAATATAAAGTTGAGGTAAAAAATATTAACTCTTTTCGATTTGTAGAGAAAGCAATTGCATTCGAAGAGATACGCCAAGCTGAAATTCTTGATAATGGAGAGACTCCCACACAAGAAACACGTGGGTGGAACGAATTTAAAAATAAAACTGTAAGTCAGCGCTCGAAAGAGGAAGCTCATGACTACAGGTACTTTCCGGAACCGGATATTCCACCAATCAACTTTACTGTGCAACACATTGCAAATATTAAAAAACAGATACCAGAATTACCGTCCCAAAAGCAGGAACGGTTTGTAAATGAATACTCACTTAAGCCGTATGATGCAGAAATTCTGACCAGAGACAAATCGCTTGCTGATTTTTTTGAAACAGCCGTAGTTGATGGAAAAAAGGTAGAAGTAAGTGCAAAAGCGATAGCAAATTATATTATTAATAAAAGTTCAAATATTCAAAATCTCTTGCCAGCTGGACTTGTAAAACAAATCAAGGAAGAGACAACAATTGTAAAGCTTGATAACCAAACTCTCAAAAACATAATTCAAACAGTCTTAGAAGAAAATCCTCAAGCAGTTGCAGATTTTAAAGCAGGAAAAGAACAAATAATTGGATTTCTTATCGGAAAAACAAGACAGGCATCACCTGAAGCAAAAGACACAGAACAAATTAGAGAAAAGCTTGTCGAAATGCTAAAATAAAACATGGCAGAAAATGATGCAGAAATAGGGACACAACCAGCAGATTTTAGTACTCTTCGACACATCCACAGAAGAAACAAAGAACAGGTTCAAGATATAACCCTCAAGCATGGAGTGAATCCCATTGGTGAAAAAAAAGGACTCGTATCAGACTTTTCAAGAGCTCTGACTGTGAAAGAACTTGAAGGAACTGTAGACAAACTTACCGGTCTTCTCAATAAAAATGGGTTTCATGAAAGATTAGACGAGACAGTAAATACTGCAAGAAGATTAGGAACAAAGCTTGTAGCAGCAGTTCTCGATGCAGATGGTCTCAAACCACTAAATGACTCGAAAGGGCACAAAGCTGGGGACGAATACCTTGCAGCAATTGGAACAGCTCTTTTGCAAGGGAAACGAGCTGGAGACATCGTTGGTCGTGTAGGTGGAGACGAATTCAAATTAGTATTCATTAACCCTGGACAAGAAGGTGTTAGAGCATGGTGGAACAGACAGGAAGCCATATTCCATGAAAAAGACATTCGCATGTCGGTTGGACTTACTGAGATGAATTTATCAGATGTTGAAGCATCATTTAACACAGCAGATGAAGCAATGTATGCTGCAAAGCTGAATAAAGGAGACAATGCAAGCCACTTATTTATCGCATCAAGAGATAATAATGAATATAACTTTGAAGAGTACAGAGCACAAAGAGCTCAAATAGCGTCTTAGCATCATGGCAGATTTTGTACACCTACATAACCACTCAGAATTTTCATTGCTCGATGGTTTATCCAAAGTCGCTCTAATGGTCGAGCAAGCAAAAAAACTTGGCATGAAAGCCTTGGCGATAACTGACCACGGAAATATGTACGGAACCATTAAATTCTATCAAGAATGTCTCAAGCAGGAAATAAAACCAATTATTGGTTGCGAGATTTATGTAGCTAAAAGGTCTCTAAGCGACAAGGAAGCGGGGATTGATAAAGACTATAACCATCTCATTCTACTTGCAAAAAATAACACAGGCTACAAAAACTTAATGAAAATTATCTCCATATCACATTTGGAAGGGTTTTATTACAAGCCAAGAGTTGATATGGAGCTACTTGCCAAATACAGCGAGGGGCTTATTTGTACAACAGCGTGTGTAAATGGATATGTATCAGAACCTCTCCTTAAAAATGATGACTCTGAAGCAGTAAAGCGGTTGAAAAAATTACAAGAAATATTCGGTGATGGAAATTTATTTCTTGAGATACAAAGACATTTACACGTTCCACCCCAAGAGGTTCTCAATAAAAAAATAATCGAATTGTCCCAACAGTATGGAGTTCCACTTGTTGCTACAAATGACAACCATTACATAGATAAAACAGATGCCGAAGCTCAAGAAATTCTTTTATGTATTGGCACTCAAACAACCATTAACGATGAGAACAGAAAGCTCACCATGATTGATTCTCCTGACTTTTACATCAAGAGTGGAGATGAAATGCAAAAGCTTTTTATTGATACGCCTGAAGCTGTTAAAAATACTGTCAAGATTGCTGAGATGTGCAATGTTGAAATTCAACTCGGAAAATGGATTATGCCAAAATATGATGTTCCAAATCAACTATCACCCGCTGATTACCTCAAGCAACTCATAAAAGAACGAGTCAAGGACAGGTACGCAACCCTTACAAAGGAAATAAAGGATAGAATTGAATATGAAGTTTCAGTTATCGTCACAAAAGGATACGAAACCTACTTTTTAACAGTTGCCGATTTTGTGAATTGGGCAAAAGACAATGGAATTTCTGTTGGTCCCGGAAGAGGCTCTGCCGCTGGATCGGTCGTATCGTATATATTAAGAATTACTGACATTGACCCTTTTTACTTTGGACTTCCGTTTGAAAGATTCTTAAATCCTGAAAGACCTAGCGCTCCTGATATAGATTTGGACTTTGCTGACACAAAACGGGATGCTGTAATAGAATATGTAACAAAAAAATATGGAAAAGATAAAGTTGCACAAATTATTACTTTTGGAACAATGGAAGCCAGAGGGTCAGTAAGAGATGCTGGACGAGCACTTGGTATGCCCTATTCTGCGCCCGACAGAATTTCAAAAATGATTCCCCCAGGTTGGCAGGGACACGCTATGACAATTGATACAGCCCTTGCGCAAAGTCCAGACCTCAAGGCTGCCTACAATACAGAACCAGAGACAAAAAGGTTGCTCGACTTAGCAAAAAAACTAGCTGGTGTTGCAAGACACGCCTCTGTGCACGCAGCAGGGGTTGTAATTGCTGATAAAGATTTGACTGAATACGTTCCATTGCAAAAAGAAACGAATGGAGACAAAATTGTCACACAATATGATATGTATACCGTTGGAGAAGACGGTGTTGGTCTTTTAAAAATGGATTTTTTGGGGCTACGTAACCTTACCATTATTCAAGAAGCCCTCAGGTTTATAAAGGAAAATCAAAATGTGGAAATTGATTTTTCTACATTGTCGTTTGATGACCCTCCGACCTATCAACTGCTTTCTTCAGGCGAAACTACCGGAATTTTTCAACTAGAATCCTCAGGCATGAGAAGATACATAAAAGAATTAAAACCTACTTCAATTTTTGATGTAATGGCAATGGTTGCACTGTATAGACCGGGTCCGATGCAAAATATTCCCGAATTTATTTCACGAAAACATGATCCAACAAAAATTAAGTACCCAGACGAACGCTTAGAAAAAATACTTGCCACTTCGTACGGAATTCTTACCTATCAAGATGATGTACTCCTTACAACCATAGCGCTTGCTGGCTATTCTTGGCTTGATGCCGACAAATTTAGAAAGGCCATGGGGAAAAAAATACCAGCGGAGATGAAAAAGCAGAAAGAAATTTTTCTCCAAGGTGCAGTAAAAAATGGATTAACACAAGCAAAAGCTGAAGAAGTATTTGAATTAATTGCTCCATTCGCAGGATATGGATTTAACAAAGCTCATGCGGCATGCTATGCAACTATTGCTTTTAGAACCGCTTATTTGAAAGCACATTACGGAGTAGAATTCATGACTGCACTTCTTACAGCAGAGTCCAGAGGTTCAACGGGTCCGCAAAAAAATGAAAAAATTTCTGAGGCCATTGCAGAATGTAAGCGTCTTAAGATTAACATCCTCGGGCCATCCGTAAATTATTCAGATTCGGATTTCTCAATCGAGGTTCACAGTAATATTCGCTTTGGACTGTCAGCTATTAAAAATGTAGGCAGTGCAGCTATTACAACCATCTTGGAAGCGAGAAGCAATAGAAGGTTTACTGATATTGGAGATTTTTGTGCGCGTGTAGACCTTAGCAAAGTAAATAAAAAAACCTTAGAAAGTCTAATTAAAGCTGGAGCTTTTGATGAATTTGGAAAAAGAGCAGCTCTGCTTGCCGCAATTACAGATATTGTTGCAGCAATTAGTAAAGCAGCAAAAAAGAAAGAGTCAAACCAAACAAGTCTTTTTGGCGACCTTCCCGATGCACCAATATTTAACATTCATGCAACCATTCCAGATATTGAGGAATTTACTAAAAATGAAAAACTTATATTTGAAAAAGAACTTCTAGGTTTTTTCTTGACAGACCATCCGCTAAATAATGCACTAAGCTCTCTCTTTGCATTTAATACCCACAAACTTTCAGATCTCGGGGAAGAAAAGAACGGTACTAAAGTTCGAGTATGCGGACTTATAGTTACCGTAAAGAAGATATTTACCAAAAAGAATAATGATGAAATGGCTTTTGTAACTATAGAAGACAATGTTGGTTCTTCAATAGAATGCGTTGTATTCCCAAAAACGTTTCAGCGTGCAAAGCAGTATTTGGTCAAAGACTCAATACTCATAATTGAAGGCAAACTGGACTTCAAGGAAGAACAGCCAGTAATTATTGTCGAAGGACTTAGAACTCCAAACTAAATATTCATTATTGCAAAAATTAGGCTATTTTTGTAAAATTGATTTACCATATGGCCTCACTCCAACCGGAACTTATCCATTCACTGACGTCATTCCCAATTACAAATACGGTCATAGCCACACTCCTTGTGGACGGATTTATCGTATTGATGCTCATTAAAGTTTCACGTAATATTGCGCTTGTCCCAAAAGGCACTCAAGCTATTTTTGAACCAATCATAGCTTATCTTTATGATCTCGCCGACCAAGTAGCTGGAAGCAAAACAGCCCGCCTCTTCCCATGGTTTGCTAGTTTTTTCTTTGTAATTCTTTTTTCAAATCTTGTTGGCCTGCTCCCAGGAGTTGGTTCTATTGGCATTTGGGAAACCGTAACACATGAAGGCGAAAAAATTCGCGAACTTGTACCTCTCATCAGACCATCAACGAGCGACTTTAATATGACGTTGGCTCTTGGAGCAGTATCTGTTGTTCTAACCCACGCTATAGCAATTCACTATAATGGAATCGTAGGATATTTAAAAAAGTTTTTGTCGTTTAACCCCATCATACTTTTTATTGGCCTATTAGAACTTGTGCTTGAACTTGTAAAAATCTTCTCACTCTCATTTAGACTGTTCGGAAATATCTTTGCCGGAGAAGTAGTTCTTGCAACTGTTTCTGGATTGTTTGCATTCCTAGCGCCAATACCCTTTCTTATGTTAGAATCAATAGTCGCGCTTGTTCAGGCGCTCGTTTTTTCAATGTTGACACTAGTATTTATGTCGATTTTAGCAACTACACAAAGTGAAGGAGGTGGTCATTAGTATGGAGTTTACACTCACAGGCGGAGCAGTTATCGCATTTGGAGGTATTTTCCCTGCTTTGGCAATCGGAATTATTGGTTATAAGGCTATGGATTCTATCGGAAGAAATCCCGAGGCAGCATCAAAAATCCTACCACCTATGCTTTTAGGCATGGCGTTTGCAGAAGCTATCGCAATTTATTCGTTAATTCTCGCTTTTATACATTAAACGAGAAATGACTTTTTGCATTCATTACGTAGATAGAGTAGAAATTTCTAGCTATTATTGAAAATTCCAAAGTAATTCTTTGGAGAAGTTATTGCTATATGGAAATATTGAATCAATTTGGTTTTGATATAAAACTATTTATCGCACAAATAGTTAACTTTTTAGTGCTTGCGTTGCTTTTTAAAAAATTTTTATACAAGCCAATACTCACTACATTAAAGAAGCGCGAAACAACTATTAAAAAAGGGCTTGATGATGCAGCTAGCGCCCAAAAGGCTTTGGAAAATGCAGAAAGTGAAAAAGATGAAATATTGAAAAAAGCAAGCCGCGAAGCAGAAAAAATTATTGATGAAGCGCGAAAAGTAGCCGAAGAAGCAAGAGACGCTATACTTGAGGACGCACGCACCGAATCAAGCAAGGTTATGACCAGCATGAAGGAGCAAATAAAATTGGAGAAAGAAGAATTTATGAAGGAGTCCAAGTCAATTGCCTTATCACTTTCTCAAAAAATCCTTGAAGAATCGATAAAAGGACTTTTTGATAAAAAGGAACAAAACGAACTCATTCAAAAAGGAATGAAAAGTATAAAATCTATATGAACGACAAACAATTACGAACCTTAGCATATTCGATTGCTCAGTTTGGCCTAGACAAAAAAACAACTGATTTTGTTATGCAAAAACTGAACAAAAGACAATTAAAGTCCTTTGTTATGTACTACAAAAAGGCTCTTGCAAAACAGACCATTGGAGTTACTTCAGCAAGCGAATTAACTAGTGCACAAAAAGAGGATTTGAAACAACTATACAGTAACATGAAACTAAATATTGAAATTAATCCTGATCTTGGCGCAGGAATTAAAATTAGACACGATGATACCATTATTGACTTTACATTCAAAAAGTATATAAATGACACTATTGCTACATTAAACACATGAAACCTGAAGAATTAATAAAACAAATCGAAGAAAAACTTTCAACAGTGCATATATCACCAAAGGTTGAAAATATTGGCATTGTAGAATCAATTGGAGATGGAATAGTGCAAGTAAATGGTCTCACTAAGGCTGGGTTTGGTGAAGAAGTTGCATTTGCAAATGGAGCTAGAGGTCTCACCTTCAATCTTAATGAAGACTTTACTTCAATTATTCTCTTATCTGATGCTGGTGACATCAAAGAAGGAGACGTTGTTAAGACAACTGGGAAAATATTAAGTATTACCGGAAGTAACGATCTTATAGGTAGAACCATTGACCCCCTGCAAAATCCACTCGATGGTAAGAAGCTAAATCTAAAAGGTCCGCTCTACCCCTTGGAAAAAATTGCGCCAGGTGTTATTCAAAGACAACCGGTTGATACCCCTCTTAAAACTGGAATTAAGGCTATTGATGCGCTAACCCCAATTGGAAGAGGTCAAAGACAACTTATTATTGGTGACAGGAACACGGGAAAGACTGCAATAGCAATAGACACAATCCTCAATCAAAAAAGTAAAGACCTAGGCTTAAAGCAGGTAATATGTATTTACTGTGCAATAGGACAAAAAAGAAGCAATATTGCAAGAACGATAGGTAAATTAGAAGAGGAAGGCGCAATGGACTACACCATTATCGTTGCTTCAAGTGCTTCCGAAACAGCTGCTCTGCAGTACCTTGCTCCTTTTACCGCAACCGCAATTGCTGAATACTTCATGGATAAAGGAGAAGATGTTCTTCTCGTATTTGACGATTTCTCAAAACACGCATGGGCGTATAGACAAATCTCACTGCTACTTAGAAGACCCGCGGGAAGAGAAGCATATCCAGGAGACATTTTCTATCTTCACTCAAGAATTCTTGAAAGAGCTTCAAGAATGTCTGAAAAACTAGCCGGAGGATCAATAACTGCACTTCCTATCATTGAAACCCAAGCCGGAGACAACTCAGCCTATATTCCAACCAATGTTATCTCAATTACAGATGGACAAATTTACCTAGAAAACTCACTTTTCAATTCAGGTATTAGACCTGCTATAAATACTGGTCTTTCAGTTTCAAGAGTTGGTGGTGCTGCTCAAACAAAAGCAATGAAGCAAGTTGCGGGAAATCTTAGGCTTGAAAGCGCTCAATACAGAGAGCTCGCAGCATTTGCTCAATTTGGTAGCGACTTGGATGAAGCAACTCAAAAAAGAATTGAGCGCGGCAAAAGAGTAACAGAAGTTCTCAAGCAACCTCAATATTCTCCAAAACCTGAATATGCGCAGGTTATCTCAATTTATGCCACAACAAATGGGCTTCTTGACGAGATAGAACCATCACAAATTATTGAATTCGAAGATAAAATTGTAGACTTCTTAAAATTAAAAAACAAAAAACTGATTGAAAAAATAGCGACAGGGGACAAAATGGATGAGAAATTGCTTGATGAGCTAAAAAGTGCTATCGAAAGCTACATAAAATCCCGACCCAAGAAAGATAAATGACAAATGGTCAATGGTAAATGATAAAAGCAAAAGCTTGAAATCTACAACCTACCACCTAAAACCTAAAAACTAAACATGGCTCAAAACCTTCAACTTTTAAAAAGACGAATTTCTACATCAAAAAATATTGCTCAAATAGCAAAAGCTATGGAAATGATTTCCGCAGCAAAGATTAAAAAGGCACAAGCTGCTGCAACAACAAACAACCCCTACGCACAAAAAATTTCCAGAATGACATCACGAGCGATAGCTGGACTATCCCCAAAGCAGAAAAAGATTCCATTACTGACTCTTAATTCTTCTGAGAACAAGCTTATTATTGCAATTTCACCAGATAGAGGTCTTTGCGGCTCTCTGAATACAAATCTGAACAAAAAACTCCTAGAACAAGAGACAAAAAACACAAAACTTATTACTCTTGGTAAAAAAATTGAGCTTTTTGGAGCAAAACTTGATTTTGAGTACCTTGCTTCCTATCCGATGGGCACTACCCTACCAAATTATCTTCTCGTATACCAACTGAAAAATTTCATTGTTAATCTTATTGAAAAAAACGAGATATCGGAAGTGCATCTGCTGTATGCTGAATTCAAATCACTTTTTACCCAAACCCCAGTTGTACAAAAACTTCTTCCATTTGAGTTTGATGCTAGCCAAGATACAGCCAGTGTACCAACCGAAAATTCTATTCTTTTTGAACCACCTGCTGAGGAAATTCTAGTTGATCTCCTTCCCTACTACTTAGAAGTGCAAATATATAACGCGCTTCTCCAAGCATACACCTCAGAGCAGGCTGCACGCATGATGGCTATGCAAAATGCCAAAAATAATGCGAAAGATATTGCTGAATACCTCACCCTTGTTTATAATAAGTCACGACAAGAAAGAATTACAAACGAAATATTAGATTTGGCAAATAGCCAAAGTTGACACATATATGAGTAAAGATAGTTTAAAAAGCATCGGAATAATTATAAGAATCCAAGGACCAGTTGTGGACGTGAGATTTGAGAAAGATATTCCAGAAGTATATGAAGCGCTTGTTGTTAAGCTAGATGGAGATAAAAAAGACCTTATACTAGAAACTGAATTCGAATTAGGAAGCGGTGAGGTTAGAACAATTGCCATGGGGCCAACCGAAGGACTTGTAAGAGGCGCAAAGGTCTCAAGAACCGGCGCTCCAATTCAAGTTCCAACGGGAACAGAAACACTCGGACGAATATTTAACGTATTAGGAGAACCAATTGATGGGCTTAAAGTGATGAGTCCAAAAGTAAAGTATGCACCAATTCATAACGCAGCACCACTCCTCTCAGAACAAAGCACCAAGCCTGAAATGCTTGAAACAGGCATAAAAGTTATTGATCTTATTGCTCCTTTTACAAAGGGAGGAAAAATTGGAATTTTTGGAGGAGCTGGGGTCGGCAAAACTGTTATTATTCAAGAACTTATCCGAAATATTGCAATTGTACACAGCGGACATTCAGTTTTTGCGGGAGTTGGGGAGAGAACGCGTGAAGGAACAGATTTGTGGATTGAAATGAAGAATTCCGGAGTTATCGACAAGACCGTCATGGTATACGGTCAGATGAACGAACCTCCTGGAAATAGATTGCGCGTAGGGCTCACAGCACTTACTATGGCTGAATATTTTAGAGACCAAAAGAACGAAGATGTCCTTCTATTTATTGACAATGTATTTAGGTTTGCTCAAGCTGGAAGCGAAGTTTCTGCCTTACTTGGGAGAATCCCATCAGCTGTTGGTTATCAACCAACACTGGCCCACGATATCGGTTCTCTTCAAGAACGTATCACCTCAACGAAGAACGGCTCAATTACCTCTGTACAGGCGGTGTATGTACCTGCTGATGACTATACTGACCCAGCTCCTGCAACTATTTTTGGACATCTTGACGCCTCCATCGCGCTTGAACGGTCTATTGCAGAACAAGGCCTTTACCCTGCTGTTGACCCCCTGACTTCCTCATCAAGGCTTCTTGATCCAAATATTGTTGGAAAAGAACACTATGAAGTTGCCTCAGAAATTAAAAGGGTATTGCAACGATATAAGGACTTACAGGACATTATTGCAATTCTAGGTATGGATGAGCTATCAGATGAAGACAAATTAACTGTTGGTAGAGCAAGAAAAATTCAGAGATTCCTTACCCAACCAATGTTTGTAGCTGAAATCTTTACCGGAGCTCCTGGTAAATACGTCAAGATTACCGATACGATTAAAGGATTTAAGGAAATTATTGAAGGAAGACATGACAAAATTTCTGAACAAGACTTCTATATGGCTGGAACAATTGATGAGGTAATCAAAAAAGGAGGCCGTTAAAAAGTGTTTTTACTAGAAATATTATCCCCTGAATCTGCAGTTTTTTCAGACAGTGTTGATGAAGTATCATTGCCTACTGAGAAAGGCGAAATAACCATTCTCACCAACCATGTTCCTCTTTTTTCAAAACTCTCTGAGGGAGAAGTGAAAATCAAGAAGGGGGATAAACAAACTCTAATAGCCATTGCTGGTGGTTTCTTAGAGGTTGAGAAAGAAAAAGTAAGCGTACTCTCTGACTATGCTGTTAAAGCAGAAAATATTGAAATTGCGAAAGCACTTGAAGCCAAAAAGCGCGCAGAGGAACTTCTGAAAAATAGAGACGAAACTACTGACATGCTCATTGTCGAAAAAGAACTCCAACGCACAATTCTAGAGCTTAAAATGGCCGAAAAAATAAAAAGGAAAGTATAAATATGCGAAGAAGAGTTTCATCAAGGCTTAACCGCACAAGCGAAAAACAGAACAAAAGACAAGCTTTTCTTTTCACAGCTGGATTTATTCTTCTTATCGTTGCCCTTTTTCAATTTGGCCCTTTTTTTATTAACGTATTTGGAAACCTTGTTTTTTCAATTCGGGGTGATGGAAGAGAAGACACACAGCTTATTGGTCAAGAAGTACTCAGCCCTCCTATTCTTATAGATGTACAAGAAGCAACCCAGAGTGCGTACATGAACATTTCAGGAACAATCAGTCAAAGTGAAGCCATCGTAGAAGTGTACTTGAATGATGAACTATACAAAGAAATTAAAGTGGCAGATGACAATACATTTGAAATCAAAAATATGGTTCTGAAATCCGGCTACAACTCGGTAAAAGCACGTACAGTGAAGGATGAAAAAACAAGCGCATTTTCAAAGGACTATTCAATAACATACATCAAAGACAAACCAAAACTCGAAGTCTCAGTTCCTTCTAACAATCAGACATTCACGAAAGCAGATAAAACGATAACTGTTACCGGCAATACGGATGCTGATAACTCAGTTACGATTAATGGGTTTAAAGCTATTGTCGAAAGTGGAGGAAAATTCACCTATGCTCTTTCCTTAAATGACGGTGATAACACGGTTGTTATTGAAGCAATAAATCCAGCTGGAACTGCAGAGAGGCGCGAACTCAAAGTTACGTATACTCCTTAACTCCACAAATACCCACAATTACGAGTACCCAAGCAAGAAGCAAGGAATAGAAAAGACTATTAATAAACATACTATCAACAAGAAAAGCAACCACAATAGCAATTATAAATGACTTGTACTTGACCTTAGACTGTAATAGTGTTGAAATCAATGCTTTATAGTAATTCAAGAAAAATAAAAAACCTACTATCCCAGTTGTAGCAAGAACGAACAGAAAGCTATTGTCAGTACTTCCATCTGCATGGCTTATTGCAGCCCCTGACTCGCTTTTTAGCCCGTATTTAACCTGTGCATAACGATAGGTGTTAAACCCAGTACCAATGAGCATATTCTTGGAAAAGACAGTATAACCATCAATTGCTGAGAGAATTCTTGCTTCTGTTGAGGCGATCCTAAAAGGGTTTAAATTCTCAACATGGGTATTTGAAAACAAAGCGTATGCAAGAACGAACAACAAAACAACAATAAGTAGCAGTTTTCTAGAAACCAATCTGTATCCAGCAATTGGAATACTCACCAGAAGCATAAGCGCAGCACTTCTGGAATGTGTAAGAATCACAGCAAAAAATGTCATCAAGCAAGTAAGAATAAGAAAAATAGCACTTTTGCTCTTTAAGTTTTTTTGCCTACTTAACAAAAATCCTGAATAAAGAAAAAATAGCACAAAAAAAGCTCCAGCAAAATTGGGATCAAGAAACGTTCCAAACATTCTATACAAATGATCATCCCACCCTAAATAGTAGAGATTTCTTAGGTTTTGGTAAAAAAAGTACTGAACAAATCCAAATAGAACCGTGACTGCACCACTTACAAAAAAAATGTTCTTTAACTTATTTTTATTCCTACTAGACAGATGTATTGCAGCAAACAGAAGCAATGAATAGCACAAAAAACGTAATGCGTACATTGCAGATACCACAACTTGTTCTAATGAAAAATTATGCGCGTTTATAAGTAGGCTCACTAATCCAAATCCAACGAATAACAACAATGCTTTGCTTATACGGCTTGGCTCAGGCAAGGACTTTTTCTTTATAGAGCCAACTGCAACACTTAATGCAATTGCCCCAACAATTACATCCAAGGGCATAAAAGCAGCATTTCCAATCAAAGAAACACGAAACAAAACTCCGAAAGGCATTAGAATAGCTAGCAATAAGAATAGTAAAAACATTAGTTATAACTTTTGTAAAGTGTAACACGGGTTTTCAAATTTTTGTAGATTTCCCTGTAATTCGAATATCGTGCAGGGAGAGAGGCATTTTGTACTGCAACAAACTCATATATTTTACGTGTTTTCCAGCTCTCATGTGCAAAAGGGAAAGAAATGTAATATAGATTATGAGAATTCAGAACAAGAACTTCACTTTCTCCGACCATTTTTTTAATTTCTTCATTTTCGTCATAAAAATCACCAAAAGAAAAATTTAAATTTTTTAGGAGAAATTCTTGTTTGGTTTGACTCCCAAAAAGATAGGGTAAATATCTGCTATTTGCCCCAAATCGATACACTATTGTGGTGAGCGCAATGATAAAAATGAAAAAAACAAATATCCGAGCTTGAGTACGATTCATATATTTTGAAATGACAAGAACTGACAGAATGGAAAAAACCGGAAGGAACGGAACAAAAAAACGAGCACTTGCAAATGGAGTTATATACCAGACAACCAACAATACTACACAGACAACAAATAGTATTTTTTGCTCACGGAACAAAAGTCTCGCTTTTAAAATTATAAATGGCATGAGTGCCGCATACAGTGGGCTTAAGGGGTCAGGAGAAAAAAGAAACAGATTTAGTATACTGCGCAGAATCGATAGGGGATTAAAATGACTAAGTGAGTATGAATTTGGAATCATTCTCTCAAAAAAAGGATAGAATGGGTTACCAGTTTGAAAGAGCGATACTAATACATATGGAGCCAGCGGTAAAGCAAAAGAAATTATGAATACCACAGCTTCCTTAAGGAAATTTTGTTTTTTATGACTGCTTTTAAGCAAGATCAAGTACAAACCGACCGTTAGAACCGCAACAACTTTGACTGATGCCGCAAATCCAAGCAAAAGAGCAGAAAGTATTAAATACTTTGTCTTTCCCTTTTTGAAATACATGAAAAAAGAAGAAAATGCGAGAATTTCAAAAAAAGTTCTCGTTAAGTCAACGTATGAGGTAATTGATAGCCAAGATACGACTAAATTTGAGTAAAAAACCAAAACAACCAGAAGACTCCACTTCTTACTTAAAAAGCTTCTTGAAAGATTAAACAGAGTAAGACAGCATAGCAATCCGAATGTAAAATGCGTTAGCTTTGCACCAATTTCATTCAAAAAAAGAAGCGAAGGAATATAAAGCATCTCCCCCATCTTAGGTAATTGCGCATAATAGAGTAGATTTCCAGAAATGAATTCAATTCTGTTATTAGCTAAATACAGTTTCGGAATGGTCAAATGGTACCAAAGGGAATCAAAGGCTAACTCAGGACCTAATGCTCCAATTAAATTTACAATCGCAAGTACACATAATGTGAAACATATCAATAGAGTGAGCCTGTCTTTAGGAATTGAAATACATATATACCTCTTGTTAGCGAAAACCACGCATAAAATGGCCAGTACAACAATAAGAGTACCTATGAGTACAGGGACCGCCGTCAAGTAACCAACAATTCCTAGGGCAAATATAAAAAGCGAATAAGCTCCTATTGCTAAACCAATGAAATACATACGTGTAATCTACAATATAAGTGAATTAAATAGACAAGAAGCACTAGCCCGACCCATATAAGAATACCCGCACTACTCTTCATGTTGCGAAATATATGTTTTACCCCGAACCAGAAAAGAGTGCAAGCTCATCATACCAGCATAGATAAATCCGGCAATCCCATCCTTGTAACCTTTTTTAAAGAAGTAACAAACAACAAATTTACCTATTGGGTAAAGAACAATATCAATAGCACGTACTTTTCTTTTCTCTTCCAAAAGCTCCTCTTTTCTCATTGTCGTGTATGCATCTATTTCAGCAACAAAACTTTTCATGGTTGGATGAGGTGTATGGACAAGTACATTTCTTAATTCCTTCTTTCTACCACTTATTCGCCATGTTTCATGAACCCTTCCCTTCCATTTACCTGTTCTATTTCGCGCAAGTCTTAATATCTTAATATTTGCTACTTCACCATGTTTTAAAGCAGTACCCCAAATAAAATC
>CAZKYX010000007.1:0-14306 GCA_964557125.1 uncultured Gammaproteobacteria bacterium | reverse complement strand
ACAATTGAATCAAACAATTTTACCTGATAAGGCTTTAAGTGGGTGTCATTTCTGCTTATTTTATCTCTTACTATCCAACTCAACAAACCTAATATATTGAAGAATTGAATTTTTTCTACTTCAAATCCAGCCTTTTGCAATTTCTCTTCCAGCTCTTTTTTCTCATATCGGCGGTAGTGCCCAAGCTCCTTATCCAAGTTATTGAAGGCAAACCTCTTAGCAGGCACAAGCATTACAATTTTTCCACCAGTTTTCAGCATCGCATTAACATTCTTGAGTGCAACAAGGTCGTTTTTTATATGTTCAAAAACGTTCACTGAAAAGACAGTTGTATACTTTGTAGATAGAAAGCTTTTTTCAATGTCTAAAACTTCAAAGTTAATGTTTTTTAAGTTCGCAAACTTTTCCCTCAACAACTTTACTAATCCCGAATCGTTGTCACTGAGAGTAATAGAAGAGTTACCCTTGAAATAAGCAGAGATATTTCCGGTTCCGGCTCCCAACTCAAGTGCTTTACCGTTAATATATGGACGGATTTTGTCCGCTATCCATCTATTGTAGTTGTCAGCACCCTCAAGCACCTCTAATGTTTTTACCCCCTGGTATTTACTCATAACTAGTATTGTATCAACTGACACGCGTTTTAACACCTATTTTTAGGTTTGCTAGCGCAAAGCCTATAGACACCATCCCAAGTGGTGCAAAATGCAGCAAAAGCCTATCAATTGTATTGGGAACATGATTTGCAGGGTCGTTTGGTGATATGAGGTATGCAACAATATAGCTTATTATCATGGCAATTATTACAAATGAGATAATGAAATGCTCTCTTTTACGAGCCATAAGAAAAAGTGAAGCTATGTAGGACATCCACAACAAATTCCAATTCTTGATATTAAAAAATTCCTTAACTATCAGTTGAAGCGTGATTGGAAATCTATCAGGTATAAGCTGAGGATTTTTAAACAAATAATTCGTCGGTATGTGATAGAAAAATTTATACAATCGCCAGTCAAAAAACGGTAGTATCCATAAAAACAAAACGTATAAAAATCTTGCCGGCAAACTCTTTTTCATTACAAAATACAGAACAACAAAACTCATGATTATTGAAAATGCTACACCTTCCTCTTTGACAAGTGGTATTATTCCCAAGAACAGCATAAACAGCACAAACATATTCAATTTCTTCTCATTTAAAACGCGAGTGAAAATTACCACGGCTGACAATAGGTAAAAACCAAAAGCCAAATCTACATAACCGGCTTCGTATCTTCCGCCATGTCGAATAATATTTTGAGTTGATAAAAACAGGAAGGTAAGAAAAAGCGAATACCTGAAATTAAGTAACTTTCGAAGTTGAGAATATACCACACCACCGGCCGCTAGATAAAATCCATAAAATAGTATGAGCACCAACCTGTCATTCACAACACCCAATGTGCTATATACAAACGCACCGGCAAGTCCCATAAGCAATGGATACCCATCATTTAAGTATATAAGCGTTTGGGGCTTAACCCCGCCCTCGATGAAAAAAGCTTTGGACTTAATCAACCATGTTGCTATTCCATCCCATGAAACAAGAGGACGCACAAGTGCCTCAAAACCTACAAAGATAGACAATAGCAGAATTGAAAACAACAATACAGACTCAATCTTTCCAAATTTGGGTAAGCGAATGGTAGGACTCAACGAAAAAGGTCTGAATGCATACAGCAAGCACCAAGGGGCTATTATTGCAAGAAAATTGAATGAGATACCAATGCGCGAATACATAAACATTTGCATAGCCACACATCCAATGCCTAAGCCATACGCCAAGGACAAAAGCTCAAGAATTGAAAATTTTTTGAGTAGTCTCAAGAAATTGAGAACCAAAAGTCCAACAAAAAGCCACGAAGAAATAGACAACAATAATAATATATACAACATCATTATTTATTAATATATACACTGTATTTTCCAAATTTTTGCAATGGAGAAATCTTCTCGCTTACGTTTTTCATTATAATTACCCTTTCATGACCTGCCCGTGCCATAAATTGACCTGTAACTGTTGTGTTCTTAACTCGTCTGGGAAAAAGGTAGTAAATGTTTAGAAAGTAAAATTCATCGTAAACGTCCTTTTCACTCATCTCAATCAGAAGTTCTGAGGAAGGCGCTGTACTCTGTTTGATAAATTGAATTACTGCATATCGGTCTCCAAAAAAACGTTGTCTCTTAGCATCATCTGATAAAAAAACCCAGTTTTTTTCTTCGGTATATAACTTACTAAAATTATAGAGTGTCCTCCCTAATGAAAGAGCACCCCAAATAAGAAGAATGCATAAAAATAAAAGCGGGATAATTTTGTTATTTTTTTTCATTCCGAATGATTAAGTAATAGTTATCTTTATATATAGTATTGTTCATTTTTTTAATTTCTGAATTTTTAGGATAGACTAAATAGTCAAGACTGCTTTCTTCCCTAAGTCTACCCCCTCTCCATAATACGAGATACTTTAAGTTGTCAAGATTTGAATCGTACATGGCGTAAAAATCTTTTCCGGTAATGCTAAAATCTTTTCCCTTTGAATCCTCAATAATTGCAACAGCAGCCATATCAATTGTTTTCCAACTTATTCCGTAGCTGTAGTGAGTTGATGGGATAACTCGCTCTTGAGCAGCAGACGAAATATAGTAGTCATTTTTTAGCAAAAACCAAATATTTAGATAGGAAAGTATGCCTACCAAGAACAGTAAAGCAAGATACTTACGCGATACGCACGATAGAGCATATCCCAACAGGAGACAAAAGGCGGGAAAAATCAAGGGAAAGTAGGCCGCGCCGGGTGCTGCATGAACAAGAAATGCACCTAAAGGGATGAAAAGCCACATTCCTATAATGGCTAATTTTTTATCCCTTTTCAAAACTCCTTTATATAGGAAAAAACAAAGCAGTGAGATTGTAACTATGAGTGAAATGAGTGAGGAGGTTGGATACGTCAGCGTAATAAATTGCTGACTCATTGTGCTAAAGGCAAATGGAATATTACCGGTTGTAGAATTTCCAGAAACTGTTAATCCAAAGAATAACCTTACTCTATTTAATATCCATAGTGGAAAACCTGCTGTTTGTATAAACCCATGGGTAATATCATAAATAACAAAAGGGAGAACGCCAAGCAGAAGACTACCAAATACAAGCGCGAGCCTTTTTTTTGTAAGTGCCATCTTTTTTTTGACAAAAACCAGAATTAAGGGCACAGCAAGCACTGCATTAGACAATTCATGCTGCAACAGTAATCCATAGAGAAATACAGACAAAAGAAACTTATCGAATGCGGTATTCTTTGCTTTTAAAAGCACAAGAAAGAACACGCAAGCAAAAAATGGAATCATGCTTGTGTGATATGGCATTCGTGAGCTTAGAACAATAAGCGGTGACGTTGCATAGATAAGTGAAGCAAAAAGTGCCGCTTTTCGATTGAAATAGTTGCTTCCAATTATGTACACGAGAACGAGCGTAACAACATCAAATATTGAAAAAAGGATTGCAGGTGCTACCGGATGCAGCTTTCCTAAAAACAAGGCAGTTGCTATAAAATACGTTGCTAACGCACCCTGAGAAAGCCATACAACTGAGGAGGGAATACCAACCAAGGGTATTTCCCCTTCAACTAAAAGCTTATATGCTGAAAGATAGAACCACCCTTGATCTCCAATAAAGACCATGTTCTCAAATAAGTGAAAAAACCTTAAAAAAGTACCAATGAACACTATGAAAATTAACATGAGTTGATAACGATTGATACTTAACAGAAAATTGGTTAGATTTCCTTTCACAAACCCAAAGTTTTTTGTGAAATAATACTTTCTACTTTCTGAAAATATTTTTTTTACATTTGTTAACTGCTTCGTACTTTCACCCCACTCATGAAAAATTTTTGCATCGGGCAAGATATAATTTTTGTAACCCATTCTTTTAACTCTTAATGCCAGATCAAATTCTTCAAAAAAAAGAAAAAAGTTTTTGTCAAAAGTCCCAGCCTTCTCAAAAACTTCCCTGCGCATCATAAAGGCGGTTCCGGGTACTACATCAACCTCCTTTACTTTTGTCTTGTTCCAACCTATGTTCCAATAACTCTTGCTAATTGGATTATTCGGAAAGAACTTATTTAAAAGCGAGATCGAAAATAATGCGCGAAAAGGTGTTAATAATTTCGTACCTTGCAGTTGATAAGGAAAAGACTTTATGTTCATTAGTAAAGGAGCTACCATCCCAATGCGTTGTTTTTTTTCTATAAATGTAACGAGTGATAAAAGGGCTCCGCTGAATATTCTTGTATCAGGGTTTAAAAAAAGTACGTACATGCCTTTCGACATTGAGAACCCAATATTATTGCCCTGCCCATACCCTACGTTAACTTTTGATGGAATATACTGAATATCCTTATTTATCGCTGCTATTTTCTTTTTTAAAGAAATAGTTGGGCTATTATCAACAACAATTATTTCTTTTGAAATTCGGGAATCAGAAGAATAAATCGACTCTATGCAACTGAGCACCTTTTCTTCGACCTTATAGTTAACGATAATGATTGAGAGTTGAAGCTTTTTAGGTTTATTAGTCATTACGCTTTTTTTTAAGTGTTTTCAGATACTTTTCAAATTCCAGATTTCTTTTGTTCCATGTCCAATGCTTTAGGATAATACCCCTCCCCTTCCTTCCCATTTCGTTGTGAATACTTTTATGCCTCAAAAGGTAAGTAATTTTCTCTGCAATTTCCTTTGAATCAAGATCAACCAAAAACCCGCTTACATTATTTACAATGGTCTCTCTATGGCCGCTAATATTCGTTGCTATTACGGGTATTCCCGTTGCCATACCTTCCAGTGGAGCTAAGCCAAAGGTTTCCAGCCTAACCATACATGCGACCAAAAGAGAGGAATTGTAGAGAGCTACAACTTCACCATCACTAAGACGTTCGTTATTATTATTCTTAAACGAGAGAACATGAAGGTTGGGTCTAATTTTTTTAGGAATGAATGTGAGCGCTCGTTTTAAGTACTTAAATCCATCAATCTGGTCAGTGGTGCTTCCTACAAACAGTATCTGGTTTTTCTTTACTAAATTTTTTTGTGGTTTGAATACTTTTTCGTCAATTCCGGGATATATTACTTTCGGCATTACATCGTAGACCTCAATCATTCGCTCTCGTATATGATAACAGCTTGCTATGGTATAACTTGCGCTCCTTACATTTATTCTGTCCTCATACTGCATCATTTTTCTGATAATAGATTCATAGAATCTTTTGACAAGAGATATTTCTTGTGAAAGCCTCATCGAATACTCATATGCAATTCTCAGTGGCTCTTGGCAATAGTAAATGGATTTAGTTTTCAAAAAACGTAACAGATAGGGTGCCTGAATCAATCTATCAGGATGAACTATTACAAAGTCGTATTTTTTCCTATCAATTTGTCTTGCGATTCTTTTGTTAAGTTCTCGCAGAAGGAAAAAAGTATTAAAAGCTGTAAAAAGGCGTCCTACAAATGGAATCCCCTCATTACCTCTATTTAAAATTTCATTATGAAATGAACTTGCAATTGGCTTTGGAGAAAAAACATCGTCTTGAGAATTTACACTATATACATCAACGGTGTGCCCCATCTGTACCAAGCCTTTCACTTGCTCATAAACAACACGCTTTGCTCCCCCAAAATTAAGATGGTAATACACTGCCAATTTCATATTAGTTCTTTTTTGTTCGTGTTTGTTGCTCCAGTTACGAACTGGTAACATATTTTACTCTATAACAAAGCAAATTACTTATTAGAAAACTCTTTCTTAACACGAAGAAATGAAAGGGGCAGAATAACAATCAAACTCAGTAGAAGTGCCCACACAACTCCTGCAAGACCAGCTTTTTGTACACCAAAAAATACACTAGGAACGAGTACTGCAAGTCTGACCAACATTATGAATGCAAGTGCGTTTTGTTTTTTGAGTGAATAAAACAAGGCACCAATACTACCCCATACAGAAAATAAAAATCCGTAAAGCGCTAAAAGACGGAATACATCTTTCATTGCCATCCACTTCTCACCAGCCAGTATGCGAAGTATAAGTTCCGGAAAAAGAAAACAAACGATAAAAAAACTTCCTTCCAACAGGCAAAGCGCTATAAAATTACGCAAAAAAGCTCTCTTCAATCGACTCTTGTCATCTGAAAACTTAGAATAAATAGGGAAAGCTACCTTTCCAAAAGTCGACGAAACATCCATCATGGGATTTAACGAAAATTTTTGAGACACCTGATAATACCCCAAACTCGATGCACCCATAAATCTACCTATAACAAATGCGTCCAGCTGGTTTGTAATATAACTAAAAATGCCCAGAATACTTATCCACTTCGAAAATGCAAGTATCTCCTTAATTTTCTTTATTCGAAATTCAAGTTTAAAAACGCCTTGAATAACTATCCAAGAAACAAGCACTGAAAAAAGCGTGGAAAAGATAAGTGCAATGAGAAGACCTTGAGTTGACCTAAAATACCAGACAAAAAATAACGCTAAAATCAGCTCAGCTAGATATCCGGCTGCTCTATAAACAAAATCTTTGCCAAAGCTTAAATCTTTTTGCAAGACACTTACATAAGGGTTCTCGAACGCTTTGATAAGGGGTATGAAAGCAGTAAGCAACATGAGGTTAAGCGTACTAGGTTCGTGAAAGAAAATGCTTATCGGATAGGAAAGCAAGATTATTGTGAATGACAAAAGAGTCCCTCTCACAACCTGTACAGAAAAAATAGAAGGAATGTATGGCTTAATATTTTTTTTATGCTGTATAAGAAATGATGACATTCCAAATTCAGTAAAAGTTTCAATAAGTCCTAACACAAGGATTGTTATCCCAAAAATCCCGAGCTCGTATGAGGTTAAAACCCGAGCAATAATCGCAAACTTTACAATGGAAAAAGTTTTAAACACAAATTGCAGTACGCCCATCCAGCCAAGTCCCGCAATTGCCACTTTGGAGTATCCCATTGACACATTATAACGCAAAGCTGAGGCTGTTATTCTCGCAACATTTGAAAAAAATACTGTACAATAGGTCAATGGAAAAAAAATGTCCAGTATGCCGTGTAAAGCAGGCGCGCTATTTTAGAAATAACAAATTCGCATATTACAGGTGTCCTGATTGTCTGACGACAAGCACTTATCCGTACCCGAATTTAAAAACACTTATTGCTCATTACAAAAAACGGTTGGACGGAGGGAATTATCAACTTTTGTTCTCAAATGCCGATGAGTATCTAAAAGTATACAACCAATTCTTGCTTTTGCTTCTAAAATCATTAAAAAAGAGAACGCTAAAAGACATGAGACTTCTGGACGTTGGTTCATTTACCGGTGACTTCATGGTTTTGGCCAAAGAAAAGGGAGCAAATGTGAAGGGCTTGGAATTACAAAAGGAGGCGGTAGCAATTGCTAATAAAAAAATGCCCAAAAGCACCATTCAAGCAGATATTACAGGCAGAAATGTTAGAGAGTCAAACTTTGATATTATTACCATGTTTGGACTCATTGAACATGTTACACAGCCTATGCTTGTGATTGCCTCATCTGCAAAAAAGCTCAAAAGGAACGGTTTGTTAATGATTCAGACACCCAATGCATCCTCATTATTTGCGTTGGTCATGAAGAGATATTGGCCACCATTCTCACCGGTTGAACATATTCATTTATTTAGTAGAAAAGGACTTCGCAAAATGCTTCTAGAAAATGGCTTTGAAGTTATATACTCCGGTAATCATATTAAGCCACTTCAAGTTCAATACGTTTACAATAATCTTCAGAATTTCGCACCGGAACTTTACCAACTAATAAGTCCGTTGCGTTTTTTGTTTCGCTCACCAATTGGAAAAATTTCGTTGCCGTTTTATATCGGAGAAATGATTATTATTGCTAAAAAAATTAAATAATTTTTGAATGAATTATTTTTCTCTGTTTGAAAAACAAAGGTACAAAAGAAAGATCGATAAAACAATTTTCCAAACGACAGTTATGAAGCCGAATTCTAGTTGAATACCCCTCTTTTGAGGTAAGCACTAAAACTTTTCCATTTAATGACTTATTAAAAACAAGTGTATTATCAGAACTTAAGGAAAGCTCCTTTGTTTCGTAGACTTGACTAGGAAGTTGTGAGAGCGTAATAATTCCGCTTCGCCTCACTTCTATTGGGAAAATGTTTACTACATCTTTTAAGTCAACTTCTTTCAGGTAGTTAAGATATTCTTGTCCTACGATATCTTCATAAGCAAAGATGTCTCCCTTTCCTTTTCGCAAAATGAGGTGGTTTCCTATTTTCCGGTAAGGATAAAACTCCGTAAAAATATACGATGTTAATAATCTTCCTCTTACATAATTTGGAACCTGATCTTGCACGGCATAATTTTCCAAATTCACTATTACATAGCTCACCTTCATATCATTTATGTATTCAATTTGTCGCAACTGGGATTGCATAGGGGTGGCCTCGTATAGGGAAAAGAAATACGGTGGCCTTTGATTGTTTTCCATGTAAAAGTCGGGGTCAGCAGGATATGAAAAAACAGCAAATGGCCTGTGCTCATTCTTTTCGATTTGCCTGATAATATCACTTTTTATATTTCCGGTAGTCATTCGAGTAAATCCAGATTCACTTATTTTTGAGTTATCAAACATAAAAAACACGATTAATACCAGTAGAGGCAGACTGCATGTTAGCAAAAAAGTTAAACGGGAAGAGTTTGGGGCTTGCTTAATTATTTTAAGTACCTTAACCCATAGAAGTGGCATTAATAGAAAACCTATAAATGTAATTTGCCATTCGATTGAGCGTATAGTGTTTTTATACTCTAACAGTAATAGAGAAACATAAAAGAGAGATAAATAATAGTTGGTTCTATCAGGGAGCGCTCGTTTTTCAAAATAAGCATGTCCTAAAAGTCCACCTGTTAGAAAAAGGGATAAGAACACGAACACATTTCCCAGTGTCACAACTCCCGGAAAAAAGGGGGTTTTTGCAAATTCATTAATTTGTTTAAAATAAGCCAGATACTCTACAAACGCAGTCAAGGAATTGTTGGAAATCAGATAAATAGAAAGTGGAATCAATCCCGTAACTACGCCCATACCAAAAGAAAGTAGGCTTATTGCTTTCTGCCGACCCCCTTTAACAAAGAAACACATAGCAGTAAGAAAAACTACACAGCAATACACACCTTGATCATTAATTAACGAAAAAATAATCGATGACAAAACTCCCAATCGGAATATGAGTTTTCTATTTATTCTTTTTTTTGAAAATAAGAAAGCAGAAAGAATGGCAAAAGCCACTACAACTCCATATCGTGAATAACTTTCAAATCCAACAAAAAAAGACACAAATAACAAGAAGACAGCATAATATGTTCTTGAAAGAATACTGTTCTGTAGTATCTCCTTCAAAAAAACGTATACCGAAAAAGACAGAGCACCAATAAGCACTAGAGAAAAGAATTCAAACAGTGCTGAGCAACTTGAGAAATATTCAAAAAAGCCATATGGGTAAAAAACATCCCTGTATGGTAGGGCTCCTATTTTTTGAGAGAACTGCCACGTGAGAAGTGCTTGGGAGTCAAAAGGCGCCAAGTGCTTGCTTGGAATGCTTAGGCTTACGAGAGAAATTATGACTCCGAGCAAACTTGCGATTAAATACTCGAGCCAATTACCTGTTATTAATTTTTTCATTTTTTACATTTTTTTAAGAAGCAGATAATTTACAAATGGTAAGGAAATAAAAATAAAAATATACATCGTATCGAAATACATGGGATAGCCGAAATACTGTCTGTACCCGACTATATCAACAGAGTTTGCAGAAGAATAAAATAAACTTCTCGGAAATTCAAAGAAAATAATCATGGCAGCAATTTCAATGCACGTTAAAAAAAAATAGATAAATAGTTGTTGTGAGAATATTTTTTTATTCCTTTTTTTGGGTTTTGATGATTTCATAAAGTATAGTATACTCGCCATTATACTCTATTCTTATATGGCAAACTTACCTGTTACAATCGGGAGCTATCGAAAATATAACTACTGCAGATTGTGTTTGTCAGACAGAATTGCCACAGTAATTGATTTAGGATATGTACCATTAGCAGGAGCTTTTCATAAAAAAAATTCTTCAAACACTCCTGAACTTTCTTATCCCCTAACGCTGGGTTTTTGCGAAGAGTGTTTGACGTTGCAGACTCTTGTTGTAGTAGAGGCCGATTCAATGTTTCAGAACTACTATTATCGCTCTTCGTCAATTAACACTCTTGTTACACACTTTGAAACAATTTCAATATTAGTAAATGAAGTGCTTAAAAATAAAGGAAAGTCTTTTGTTGTGGAAATTGGTTGTAATGACGGAAGTCTTATAAGTTCTCTACGAGAGAAAAAAATTAACGCAGTTGGAATCGATCCTGCAAAAAATATTGTAAAACCCCTCATCAAGAAGGGCCTACCAATAATAAATGACTACTTTACATATGACCTTGCCAAAAGAGTAGTTAAAAAGTACGGTAAGGCCAACGTTATTTATAGTGCAAATACTCTTGCCCATATTGAAGACATGCGAGACGTATTCAAGGGAATACACGCACTGTTAAAAAAAGACGGGGAACTTATTATGGAAGTGCATTATCTTGGCACACTCATTACAGAGACACAGTACGACATGATGTATCATGAACATCAATATTACTGGTCAGTTACAAGCCTTAACAATGTACTAAAACCGTTTGGTCTGGAAGTTTTTGATGTTATAAAAACATCAATACATGGAGGATCTGCTCAATTTCACATCGGCCACATAAATCAACACAATATAACTGGCAATGTTATTGTGTTGACTTCAGAAGAAAAGAAAAACAAATTGAATACCAAAAACTCATTTCATGAATTTTACAAAAAGATTCTTAGCGAAAAAAAGGAGCTGCTAAAGCTTTTAAGGTCACTGAAGTCCCAAAAAAAATCAATTGCGGGATATGGAGCGTCAGGCAGAGGAACAATCCTCTCCTCATTTTGTCAACTTACCAGTGACTACTTAGATTTTGTTATTGACGACTCACCAGCAAAGCAAGGTGCTTATACACCATTTAACCACCTTCCGATTGTTGACAGCTCCATACTTAAGAAAAAAGCAAGACCAGATTATGTGCTGCTTTTCGCATGGTCATTCATTGAAGAGATAAAAAAGAGAAATCCTGAGTACATTTCTAATGGAGGCAAATATATTGTTCCGCTTCCCAAAGTTAAAGTTGTAAAGTAATTTTGGTATACTAGCTATTCAACATATGAAGAAAAAAGTTGCATTTGTTTTGGGCCTTCGCCCCGACCTTATTCGAGCCGCCATTATTATTGAAGAACTTGAGAAAGAGAAGGATATTGAAGTACTTTTTATATGGTCTGGACAAAATTATTCGGACAATTTAAAAGGAATATTTTTTAGAGAGCTAGGTGTCAGAAACCCGGATATTGATTTGAAATGTAGCGGGGAAACAGATGCAGAGGTAACATCAAAGCTTATTGCAAAGCTGTACCCGGTTCTTGAAGAGGAACAGCCTGATGCTGTAGTTTTTCTGGGCGATACAAATACATCTGTTGGTTGCCTTGCAGCCCTACAGTTAAATATTCCAATTATTCACATCGAAGGGTGCTGGCATTCATATGATTGGAGAATGCCTGAGGAAAAATACAGAACACTTGCTGACCATATGGCCGATGTCATTTACACATATGCTACAGAATATAAGGAGAGGGGAGTTGCAGAAGGCTTGAATCCAAAATTTATAGTAGTAACAGGGCACCCTGTTGTAGACCTTATCGATAAGTACTATTTTTCGCAAAAAGAAAAGCTTGAGAAGTTAGCCACCAGAGAATTTTTCGCAAAGAGGAACATAGAAGATGGTAAATATTACCTTATGACCTGTCACAGACGCGAAAATGTACATATTGAAAGTTCATTTAAGGCGATAATGAATTTAGTCGCTCAAGCTGATTACCCTGTGTACTTTCCAGCAAGCTACAGAACGCAAAAGGTTATGAAACAGCTTAATATTAAAAAACCAAAAAACCTCATCGTTGTTGACCCGATTGGATACGAGGAAATACTAATACTCATGACACATGCCAAAGCAGTTATAACAGATTCCGGAACCCTAAACGAAGAAGCCTGCATCCTGCAAATACCCTGTATAAACATGAGAAAAGCAACTGAAAGACCTCAAGTGTATGACACTGGAGGATGTGTAAAGTTTGACTCAAGTCTTCCAGAGCAGTATCCCCCAGAGCTTATATATAAAAAGGTAAATAGAATTGTAGGGAAAAAATGGAAACAGCCCTTTGGGAAAACCGGAGCTTCAAAAAATATTGCTCAAGATATTGCCCTGCGGGTAAGAAATGGTACCGTGAGAGGACATTTACCAGAAGACAGTCACTTGCCTATAACACGTTCGTTTATGGAAGATGGAATCAAAATATAAAAAAGAAAGTCACTCTCTAGCAGTTATTATCCCAATGTTTAATGAAGAAATTGGGGCAACCAGATGCATTCAAGCTGTTGCGTCAGAACTTGGAAAATTAAAAATTCGCAATGTTCTCATTGTCATTGATGATGGAAGTCAGGACAATACTCACTCATTACTCCAGACAGCACAGAAAAAATATGGAAAAAAACTCATTGTGGTTACCCACAAGAAAAACAAAGGTTTTGGTGGTGCTACTAAGTCCGGTATTAAAAAGGCGTTAGAACTCAATTATGAATATTGTCTTCATATGGATTCAGATTTAACAAATAACCCCAGGCTCATACACACATTCGTAAAGTATCAGGGCAAATTCGACTGCGTAAAAGCATCTCGGTATACAAAGGGAGGAAAAGTTAAAGGTGTATCAAAATTTCGGCGAGCAGTTTCAATAAGCGGAAACTTCGCTGCTTCTATTATGTTTGGTGTCGGAATTAGAGATTGCACCAATGGTTTTCGAATGGTCAGAACATCCTGCTTAAAGAATGTGAAACTCAAAGAAAATAATTTCTCAATAATTCTTGAGGAGCTTTACTATCTTAAAAAAATGCATTGTAGTTTTAAAGAAATTCCCTATACGCTCACGGCGAGAACTGAATCAGTTTCCCGATTTAACTACAAACCAGCAATATTTCGAGACTATTTTAAATACGTTCTGAAGTCTTTTTTAACAACTTCTTAACCTCAGGCAGACTCTTAAGAAGCTTTGTTGTAGCCGCAACATCAAGTCTCTTTGTATTCTCAGATGTGAATGAACGCAGCATGTTCATTTTTGCCTTACGACCTTTGTGGAAATAGCGTTCATAATCTAGTCCTTGGCTTTCCGGCGGTACCTTAAAGTACTCGCCCGCATCAATAGAACGCAACATTTCCTCCTCAGTAAGCAGTGTTTCATGCATTTTTTCTCCAGCTCTTATTCCTACCTCCCTATACCCTTTTTTGTATTCAAAAATGTTACAAAGCGACTGCGCAAGTGTTTCAAGCGTACAAGCTGACGATTTCTTTACGTACATATAACCTTTTTCACCGTTAATAAGCGCAAATAACACTAAATTTACTGCTTCTTGCAAGGGAAGAAGAAATCGCGTCATATTTTTATCCGTAACTGGAAGTTGTCTTCCTTGCTTCATTATTTCCAAAAAGAAAGGAATGACAGAACCACGCGTAAATAAAACATTACCGTATCGTACTCCGCTTAGTATTGTTTTTGATCCATTTCGGTGCACTAACTCCTTTGATTCTGCAACCATAATCTTTTCCATCATGGCCTTAGAGATGCCTACCGTATTAATTGGGTACACAGCCTTATCCGTACTTAAAACAACAACATTTTTAACATTATTAATTATTGCAGCATCAATTACGTTTTGCGCACCTAGTATATTTGTTTTTACTATCTCCAAAGGAAAAAATTCGCCTGTCGGAACTTGCTTTAGTGCAGCTGCATGAAAAACGTAATCAACTCCGTTCATTACTTTAATTAATTTTTCGCGGTCTCTAACATCACCTATAATAAATCGCAAAAGAGGATTGTCGTCGTATCGGTTTCTCATATCAAACTGCTTTTTCTCGTCCCTGCTATAAATAATAATTTTCTTTGGAGCAAGACCAATCAGTCTGTCAGCCACTGTATTTCCGAAAGACCCAGTCCCACCGGTGATGAGTATAATTTTATTTTTAATCTTTCTTTTAATTTTTTCGTCCATTCTTGTTGAG
>CAZKYX010000006.1:0-57258 GCA_964557125.1 uncultured Gammaproteobacteria bacterium | reverse complement strand
ATATTTGGAAGGTGACAAAGGGAGAATAAATGGTTCGCCTAAGCATAGGTGCGTACTTTATCCTTCTCAAAAGAGGGGTGCAACCCTTAAATAGTTTGAGCTTGACAAAGGCCTATAATTAAGATAATATACTCGGATTATGACAATGGAACGCTGGATAGGCGAACAAGAACGTCTGGGTAACAAGCCCGGCGCAGAGATGGGACAAACCCTTTTAAGTCTTTATGGTGACGTTCCATTACCTGGTCCTATTGAAACATGGCTTAAAGAAGGAGATGCAGTAAGAGAAGTTACTCCTGTTGAAGTTAAAAGATTTTCTGATGAAGCTCGTGAAGCCTTAACAAAAGAGGGTTACGTTATCTATGAACTGACAGGTCAATCTATTAGGAACCAGCGTGAGGGAGGAAAAAAGTTTTGGTCAACTTGGCATCAGGCCGGAGAATATGAGGCTTTTGAAACTCAAGGCTCTATGCAATCTGAAGTAGCCATCAACCCAAACAAGTTATTTATTAAAGACAGTAATTATAGAACACTAAGTCAGCAAGGAGACCTAATTACTAAATTTTCAAGAGATCTTGGTAAAAAGGTAAAAGGAGTAGAAGCTGTTATGGGGAACGCTTCCGACTATGTAGGGCTTGCTTTTGCCCACTTAGATGAAACAACTAAAGCTGAAAATCCTGAATATTTATTTGGTGAAAAATATGACTACAACTATGCCAGAACAAAAACGCCAACAGTTGAGGGCAACGTTGCCCTCGTTGGTTACTTCCATGCCGTTAGCGGCTTGGATGTGCGCGGCTGGCACCCTGGCCACGGTTACGGCAGCATCTTTGCAGCTCCTCTGGTAGTGCCAAAAGCTTAAGACTTGGTAATTGTCCTCTTGGTTCTTTTGTATTTTTTAATATTGGTTTTTCCGAAATTTTTTTGCTAAACTAGCCCCAGTAGACAGTGATCCCGATTACACTGTTATCGGGACGCCTACTTCTAGAATCTTCATCAGTCTGAGTTTAGTACTAATTTAGTACTAAAGAGTACTTAAAGAAAATCACTAGACACTACGAGTGCCTTTCTTTTGTCCTTTAGGGGCGAATAAAATACAGTGGTAAGAGGAATCAAGCCGCAGTGAGGTTAATGTTTACGGAAAAGCACTTGAGAAGTTGAGGGCAACGTTGCCAACGTTGGTAACTTCAATGCCGTTAACGGCTTGAATGTGAACAACTGGAACCCTGACAACGGTAACAGCAACATCTTTGCAGCTCCTCTGGAAGTATCCGGTGAAAATGGTTCTATTGTGGTGGATTTTGCTTGGCGGAACGAATCCATCCACCAAGCATTCTGCCTATTTCCTGAAGCGTTGATTCAAGACTTAGATAATTGTTGTTATTTATTGCCTGACTATCTTTACCGAGTCTTAAGAGGACCTTAACAACATCAAGCTTGATACTAATTTGTTGTAATATCTTAACTCTATCTGAACTTGTTGGAACGGAAAAGAGAAGCTCCAATATCTCAAGAGTTGCGTTATCTAATTTTTGTCCCAAGGTATAACGCTTGGTTTTAGGAAAAGAGGTAATTGCCTGATTTAAGTTTTTGTAGAAATCGTAAAGTTTGGTAAAAATTGGGATATCCATGTAAAGCTATTGTGTGTGTGTGTGTGTGTGTGTGTGTGTGTGTGTGTGTGTGTGTGTGTGTGTGTGAATATCTTTATTGGTGTCCATATTGTTAAATTAAGAATTTATGAGGGCAGGAGAATTAAAGTATTGCGATATTATAACAATTGAGAACCTATTTCAAGCATGGGATGAGTTCAAAAAGGAAAAGAGAGGCAAAAAAGACGTCCAAGCGTTTGAATTTCATCTGGAAGATAATATTTTCTCTCTTTACTCTAAGTTAAAAAATAGAACCTACAGACACGGAACTTACAAAGATTTTTACGTTAGCGATCCAAAGAGACGCCATATTCATAAATCAGACGTAACAGACCGTGTTTTGCACCACTTACTTTATAAATATTTATATGAATTATTTGATAAACAGTTTATTTTCGATTCTTATTCCTGTAGAAAAGGCAAAGGCACACATAAGGCAATAAAAAGGTTGGAAAATCTGACAAGGATTATTAGCCAAAATTACACAAAAAACTGTTGGTCTTTAAAATGCGACATAAAACAATTCTTTGCCTCAATTGACCATGAAATCTTAAAAAATCTCCTTTTGAAAAAGATAAAGGATAAGAATGTAATCTGGCTTTTGAATAATGTTATTGATAGTTTTTGCTCTGAAGCAGGAGAAAATAAAGGAATTCCGCTTGGTAATTTAACCAGCCAAATTTTTGCCAATATATACTTGAACGAGCTGGATAAGTTTATTAAACATAAGCTCAAAATGAGGTATTACCTACGCTACGCCGATGACTTTTTAATATTAAATACCGATGTTAATACGCGGTGGAAAGAGATATATTTAGAGTTTGTTAAAGAATTTTTGGAAACTGTTTTAAAGTTAGAGCTTCATCCGAAAAAAATTGACCTAAGAGAGCTTAAATGGGGAATAGATTTCTGCGGATACATCGTTTTGCCCCACTATATTTTAGCAAGAACTAAAACGAAGAGAAGGATAATAAGAAAGGTTACGCAAGGTGCTGATTATCAAGCGTTACAATCTTATCTTGGGTACATGTCGCACGCAAATTCTTTTAAACTTTCCGAAAAGTTGAAAAACGACTATTGGCTAAAAGAAGTCTAATTTACTATTTGAGTTTCAATCTAGGATATTTGGTGATAATATACATTTCTTTACCCTTGCCAAAAGAGGGGTGCAAACCCTAGAACCGACAAACTATCTCGAAAAGATGTATAATTGACTCTAATTATGGGTTTTAAAGAGGAAATTGCTAAAATTTTTAAAGAAGCTCGCGAGAAGCAAGGGCTTACTCAAGAAGAGGTCGCAAAGAAGGCGAAGGTTAGCGTTAATTACTATGCCCGGATTGAAAGGGCTGATCCGATGCCCAGAGGTGATGTTGTAAATAGAATTGCCAAAGCTCTAGGTATAAAGATTAACCTTCCATTAGAGTAATCTTATTATTCTTTCCTTCAGTTAACTTTTTTACTATAATAACCCTTAGAGAAATTGGTGTCTTGAGGTAAGAGATCGTCTCTTTCATGATCTTCTTTGTTTTGATAGGAAAGCATTATTTTCCAGATCCAAGGCAAAAAAAGTTCAAAAGAAAGTCCCTCAGCCCGACTAACATTTGGTATAATCCCCTTCATGTCTACTGAAAGAGTGCACAATGACCCACCATTTATAGACCCTATTCCATTTCTTGAAAAACCTTTCACGCAAATTGAAATTGGTTTGATGCCAGAAAAGCCATCCATTGATTTTTTGAAATGGCTACCAACAATAGCCAACGAAACGGGACTGATACGTATTGATTCTAAGTGGGCTCTCATAAAAGCAGGTGAAAGAGGTGTGCCATCATGGACAATGCCTCATTATTCAGATGTACTCATACATTCTCACCCCGAAAAGATTGAATATTTCTTGCCAAGCCCCGGAGATATTGGAAATTGTTCGCCTATTTCAACAAACTTAATTACTTCCTTGGGAGGCATTACGCAATTTGAATCAGTAAAAGACATGACACCAAAACAGGCTCAAGACATAGCGTTTGACCTACACCTTTCTAATCCAAATACAGACAGGGTTTACTTGGGATATATATTTCTTGAGAACGTAAAAGCACCATACGCATTCACTCCTTGGGAAGATTTGAATCAAGAAAAAATAGATAAAATTCTCTACTCCTAACCAGTTGCTATTTTGGTATATTCGTGGAAGAATAAGAAAGATATGGAAGAAAATCCTACTCTAGGAGAACAACACTCCCAGAACAGTTCTCAACAACCCGTCACTCAAATAATCCATCATAAAAGCAACAATACGCTACTCGTTCTTATCATTGTTTTTCTGCTACTTGTTATCGTAGGTGGGGCTGCGTATTATATTGGACTCATGAAAAAACCAAATCCTGAAAATGTCACCGCAAATACTACCCCGACTGTGACACAGCAACAAGAAACTGAAGCAATCACCCCAACCACAGCTCCAGTTGTAAATCTCACAAAATACACCAATCCCAAAATGAAAGACCTTTCATTCCCATCATTTTCCCTAAGCTATCCAGAGGGTTGGGTAAAGACCGATGAAAAGTCAGATATCATGCAGTCGGTCACATTTACAAAAGGGGCATATGTAATAAAAATTAATCAAGGTCCAATGGGTGGCAATATATGTATCTTTGAAGGCGAAGTGCCTGAAGGTCCTGCTAGTGATTATAGAAATACAAAATATGTAGAAATTGATGCAAGCGAAATACTACTTCGAAGGCTAGTAACAGATGGTCAAAAGGGAACTACCGTGACTCACTCTTTCTGCTCAAATAGCACCAATTCAAAAACATCGTTCGGCATTCCAACCATGTTTGGAGTCATAACATACACCACCCCATCAACTCCTGATGCAAAAACACTTGAGGAAATGGATGAAATTATAAAGAGTCTTCAAGCTCTTTAATTTGTGATATACTTTTTTTGAAATGGCAGGCAAAGAAAATTCTTCCTTTGAATATATCGATTCTCGCGCGGATTTAACAGTCCAAATAGATTCCAAATCTACTATTCCGTCTCTTAATGTTGTCCTTATGGGGAAAGGACCTTTTGCCAATGATGCTCTCAAAGGACTTCTTGATGCAGGTCACAATGTTGTAAGTGTTTTTGGCCCAGCAACCCTTGATGGCAAAGACCCAGATGCAGTGAGAAAAACAGCCGACGATAATAAAATTGCTAATCATAAATTTAGTAGTCTGAAAGAATACAAAACAGTTGAAAATCTTCAAAGTCTTAAGCCAGATCTAATTATCGGCGCAAATCTTACCGCATTTATTGAAGATCATATTGCAAATATCGCCACACTCGGAATGTTTGGATTTCACCCTTCATCCCTTCCTGAATTCAGAGGGTCTTCTGCAATTCCTTGGCAAATAATTGATGGAAAAGATGAGATTGGAATGACTTGTTATGTAATTGGTCGAGACGAACAACTAGAACTAACTGCAAACCAACCGGAAAGAAAACTACCAAAAGGATCAAGAGTTAATGATACAAAAGACATCTCAGATAAAGGACCAATACTTGCCCAAACCGTTGTAAAGCTTTCTGAGGGAGAAAGAACTTCTTCGACTGCCTACTCCAAAAAGATTAGTAAGCTTGGTGTTGCGTTTGTCGTCGATACGACAAACAGACTTGCAGTGGCTTTTGGCGAAGGAAAAATCGTAAGAGGTCAAAAACAAATAAAGGGAGAAGGAAGTTATCAGCCACCACTATTAAAAGAACATGTAAGAATAAATTGGAGCAATGGAGCTACGGAGATTGACGCTCTTATCAGAGGTTCTCAATTCAACCCAGGTGCTTGGACACAATACAAAGATGCTAAAAAAAATATTACACTCTATGAACCTATTGTCTACGAAGGACCGACAATTACTGGAGGTAAAATTGAAAACATAACAAATGAGGAAGTAAGAATATCAGCCTTAGGAGGCGGAATTCTTGGAATAAAATCCATGAGAAGCGGTGAAATGATAACTGCCGCCCAAGAAGTAAAAGGAACTGCCATGAATGCTGCGGAATTTGTGAGAAAAAATAAACTAAGAAAAGGTTCCCGATTTACTTAGGTAATTTTTCTACGAATTCACGTATTGACTGCGCAACTTCCTTCGGCCTTTCAAGACTTACTACATGTCCACCCTTCTTAATTAAGTCTATCTCTATATTGGGATTGTTCTCTGACAATGCTCGTGCCCATTTAAAATCAATTAACTTGTCGTGTTTTCCATATATAAGTCTTGTTTTGATTTTTAAATTTTTTATGGTCGTCTCAGAATCATATTTAATAATGCTTGTAGACATATTAAAAAGTACTTTTCCTGAAATTTTTCTTCTTGCGTGAAGTCCGTAAGTATCAATAAGCTCTCTATCGTATTTGTGCATATTCAAAAATTTTGAGGTGAAGTGTCCATAATAGTAATTACTTACAAGCCTTCTCCCAATCTTTTGAGTAAATTTATTCCTATTCCACAAATACATATACAGCTTGTATAAAAATGGTCCAAGTTTATTGAATTGCTGAATCGGAGTACCAATTGGCGCAAGACTTACGGCGCTTTCAGGATATTTCAATCCAAATTCAACTACAACATCTGCACCCATTGAAAGACCTGCAACCACATCTGGTTTTACTTTTCGCACTTTCAAAAATTCATTCACAATTTCTGCCATCCCTTGAATTGAATAGTTCTTATCAGTTGGAAGCTGCTCTGACTCTCCATAACCGGGAAGGTCAAGCGCAATAATATGAAAATCTGATAGTTCACGAATCAGAGGTAGATATCCATACCAATCGTTATTCCAACTATTTACAAGGAGTAGTACTGGTCCTTGACCAATCTCGATAAAGTGTAATTTAAGATTACTGACATATTCAAAGTAATGACCGCCACCAACTAGCTTTGAACGTGGCTCTTCATGTGGAGGAAGCGGAAGCATGACTTTTTTGATACCTTTCGATATAGTCTTCCGTGGACTTCGCACAGAATCCCCAATACTATTTTTTGCCCTAACTAATAAATCCTCCATAACTATATTATTATAGCCTAATTTCAAACTTCCAATAGTGCTATTAACGCACGGTGGTCTGATATATCCACATTAGAAAGTGCTTTTTCAATGACTTGAATTGTCGGACTTACAAATATCATATCAACTGAAGCCGTTGCGTATGCCATGTCCTCCTTGTGTGCCATATTGAATGTTGAAACTAGCTCGTCCCCAAAAATACTCTTAACATTTGCGTTCTCGATGATGCGAATAGTTTCAGTTGCCTTTGGGGTAAAGTTAGTATCTCCCGCCAGTATTACGTTTTCTTTGCCAACCATCATACTCGCTAGAATATGTGCCATATCTATTCTTTTTGGATTATCGTCACCATCAAAACCCCAAATCCCATGAAGGTTAAATATGTTTAATTTTTTCTCTGGCATATTCATTTCAAGGCATTGCAGAACACTTGGAAAATGTGAGTAATCAGTCATTCCAGTTTCATCGACAATGGCATAAGGGGCATTGATTTCAACTTTCTCATTTTTTGTAATTTCAAATTTTGAAAAGACTGCATTACCATGCTCCGCTCCCTCCTCAATTTCAGTGATGTTGAAAAAAGCGCTTTGAAAAGCCGAATACGGAAGGTCTTTTTTAAATATCTTTCCAAACACTTCAAAAGTCCGAAACCTCTTTTCAAGCGTTTCATTTTTCGAATCATACACTTCTTGTAAAACAATGATGTCTGGTTTTTCTTCTTGAATAAATTTTACGACATTATCAAAATACACACCACCATGCAAAATATTAAGCGTTATGAATTTAATTCTCATACATTCTATTTTACACGTTTTTTACAATTAATATCTTCATTATAAATTACTGAAAAGTATAATATAAGATATATTTCCAGAAATGATTTAGTAATGAATTATAAAGATTAAATGTGAATAAATGAGTACATTCTGGTATAATTCGTGCACCTATGAATAGATTTGAAACAGACGATTATTTGGATGATTTGCATGCTCTTGTAGAAATACAACCGAGACGAAAATTCATACCAAAACAGAAACAACATTGGACACCTGAAATGCATGCATCCGATACCGTTAACATACAACCAGAAAGGGTCATCGACTATGCGAACAACTATGTGCATCTTAACGAAATGAAGTCGACTGAGAAAGGTTTTAAATCCTCTTTAATAAGTGAGTTTATCATCATGAAAGGACCTGAGGCTGTCGCGTCTCATATTAAAAAACAGGGACTGATGCCTGAAGCTCATAGAAGTTATAAATCGGGAAATATATCGGGTAAATGGATAGGACTTGCAACTGGACTGATTTTTGAGAGACTCGCCCATTACAGTATTAAAAATCAAGAGACGAACGACCAATTGCTTTACCTTGATGCCGGTTCATGCACTAGAATGTTTGCGATTCTTAAAGAAAGAAATATGGCAAACTACACTCCTGATGGGTTGGGACTGAATATTTCAGGAATGGTTCCTGAAATCGACTCCATACTTGAATATAAATCAAACCCACTCATTGATTTACCAACTCTTGAGAATCAGGTGGAGAAAATGAATAACTTTCTACAAAAAAACGTTGATAATCCTATTGCATTCAAAAACCCACTCACGCTTGATATGTTCACCCATTTCAAAACATCGAGTGTCAGTATCAGCAAAGAAGCAAAGGTTAAATTGGTAATTCCTTCTAATAGAGATGTTCCTCATTCACTCAAAGCAGAGATTATCAGAACTCCTTTTAGTTCTGCCTATTTAAGGGATGTGACTCATGCAACCATGCGAGATATAATGAGAGTATCATGATAGGAATTTTTGCAGTTAATAAGCCAGTGGGTGTTACCTCACATGATATCGTTAACATGGTGCGTCGCAACACTGGAGTAAAGCGTGTCGGCCATGGCGGAACACTGGACCCACTTGCAGAAGGAGTATTGGTCATTGCAGTGGGTAGGGAAAATACGAAGCTTCTTGATGCGTATGTAAAGGGTGAAAAAGAATATATTACAGAAATTTTTTTGGGTGCAACAAGTGCGACTGATGACAGAGAAGGAGAAAAAACAGAGGTTAATAAAACAATAACTCCCAGTTTGGAAAAAATTAAAAAGCAACTAAAACAGTTTGAAGGAACTATTTCACAAACCCCACCACTTTATAGCTCAATAAAGCTCCAAGGGAAACCTGCACACAGAAGAATGAGAAAAGGTGAGGATATAAAACTAAAAGCAAGAGAGGTCTTTGTGAAAGAAATAGAAGTCCTAGGTTATACCTATCCTGTTATAAAGCTGAGGATTGCAACTGGTTCGGGTGTCTATATTCGCTCAATTGCAAGAGATTTAGGGGAAAAACTTGGAACCGGCGGTTATCTATTAAGCCTAATTCGCACCCGTGTTAACACATTTACGATAGATAAGGCACTAGACATCACCTCCTTGCAATAAGTTCAGCCCAACTTGTCAATCCAAACACTCCTGTCAAGGACGGACCTTGACAGGGGTAATTAAATAGCATAGAATCGTTCTCCACATATGAATATAAAACTTGAACGATACGACATACTGTCAGCAGCAGATTCTTTAAAGATACCTTCTGTTGGAGACCAAATTGAGCTTAAAGTCAAAAAAAGAGATGAAGAATCTGAATCAGATTCCACTGAAATGCTTATTGATGTGGATTATGTGCTTCCTAAGGGAATGTATATTTATATCCAAGGAAATGCTCACTTAAATGCCGATGAGAAAAGATGCTCTGCCAATTTTGTACACGGCAAATCAGAGTGTTTCGGAGAAATTGTTGGAGAACTTGTGATTAAAGACCTTCAAGAAGGTGACTAAGTCCTAACTGGAGCGATTACATCTCTTCTCGCTCTCCAGTCTTGAAAAGACATTCCATTTACCCTCTCGAGTCTTGAAATAAAACGTGCCTGAGAGTCCCTATCTCCTGTAACCAATCTGTCTGCTGAAGGTCGATATAATATATCTTTTTTTTTCAAATCTTCGGCCAAATAATGAAATTCTTGGTATAATTTTTCAGCTCTAGGATCTGCTATTTCATCATTTGTTTTTGGGTTCCTGAGTGGTGTACTCAAAACATACCTCCCAATCTTCGCCGATTCTGGTGGGCTTACACCGCGAGATTCAGCAATTTCTGGCCAACGCGGATCCTTATTACCAACTCCCCGTCCCAACTCACTTATACTACTGTACCATGCTGGCATCCATCCAACGTTAAATTGCAGTCTCCCTTCTTTATCAGGAGCACCACCGTTAAGGATAACTCTCGTAGGCTTTACCCAATATTGTCCGCTTATCGTTGCTTCAGGAAAAGCTCTACTCAACAAATTTTGAGCAATTTCTAAAGTTGCCCCACTTGATTTAACTTCATCAACAATCATGACGTGTTTACCATCAAACCATGTTGGATATTCCCATGCTTTCTCAACTTCAGCCTCCGTCATTTTCTCTTTACTAAATAAGGCACGAATTCTTGCATAATGCTCTTTATCTATTTTCTCGTAATCGATTAGCTCTGGAGGGGGATCCTGCAAGTGTTTTTGGGGTACCTGCATTTTGCGAAGCCAATCCTCTTTATCAATATTGAGAAAAAAGGTGTTTAGTCTTTTAGGAATTTCGCCGTTTCTTTTTTCAGCCAGCTGATCCCATAGGGCTCTGACAAGCCATGCAACAGGACGTGCAGATTTATCTAGGTAAACAACTTCTGTCGGAGGTACTAGGTCTTCCTGTACTTCTTTGCCATTTCGATAAGCTTTTTCATTAGTCAATTTAATTGATCCGTCCAGCTTGCCGATAAGCCCATCCGTAAGCGTTATATACTCAGAAAGATTCCATTCATCTTTCCATTCGGGTTTTTTATTCTCTCTAAGAATTGAGTATTGGTGGGGCTTTTGCTCTTGTAATTCTGTAACACCTAAATCACTCATATTTTAGGTTACTAGGTTAATTTTGTAGGATCTTCAAGTTTTTGCTTTTTCTCTTCGAAATCAACTTCTTTGTTTGGCTGTAAAATTCTCTCCAAATCCTCAGAAATCATCTCCATAAGAGAATCAAAGACTTCTACAATCTTTGGTTTTTCAGGTTTATCTTTATTTATTTCCTTTGGCATATTTATGATGCAACAGCATACGCAACTCTTCTACTATGAGCTGTTTGTATTTGATTTGTGCACTTCGCTATATCTGTTTCAAATGATGAAACACCAAAATCTCTCAGAGCAACTCTTTTGTCTTCCATTTTCATATGAGATGAGGATACTCCTGATAAATAGTACTTTGATGTTGGCAAAATTATTGTCATTTGCTTTACCCAATTCCCCTTTAATTGAGGCGAATAGTCTGTTTGAAGAGTTGAGGGTATTCTTGAAGGTATTTTCCATGTTATATCAGGTATTACCCTATCCATCCCCTCTTTCGTTTTGTTCTGACCCTTGGCATCAACAAAAAGAACGGTACCGTCCTTCTCTGCTATCATATCAATTCCGCACTTAATATCCCACTGAAAAACTTGTTTTTCTGCTTGTGGAATTAAATTTCCTTGTTCGTCATAATCTGATTGGTCATAATCAGGGATAGTAACTCTATAACCTTGCTTTGTTAGCGCCTTGATGACAGCAACCTCAGTCTTCACTCCATTCCAAAATTGCCTATACCCCCTGCTTTCTCCCAAAGGCGACTTACTTAAGTAGTCCATAAAAGCAACTCTTCCGAAAACCGATTCTGCAAAAGCTTTGTCTCCATCAGGACGAGAGGCTTCCAAAATCATATGCGAATAAGCGTGCTGTATTCTGGCAGATGTTTCAATATATTTATATAACTCTTCCTTGTTACCATTTTGCACCTCAGGAGCATTTGGAGCCATTCTCATAGGACCAAAAGTGACGTCAATGACTGTTTCTATATCCTCCTCAGGTACATCTGGGTGTTTTTTTTTAAGAAGTGCTGCATATTTGTCAGCATTTTTTGCAATCTCTGTGACCGCATCAACAATAACTGGCATATTTGCTGCATGATGCTCATAATTTTTAAAAGTGTCTGTGAGAACATTGAATGCGATTGGGGCTGGTATTTCAGTTATTAACTCTTGCGCTTGAGGGGCTTCTCCGATTTCAGGCATATAGTTATAGTACGGATAAACGTGAAAGCTGTCAATAAATAAGAATTAGCGTGTAGAAGTGAAAGAGGGATTTTGAGTGTTGAAAATGAATATCAACATGCAAAATCGTTGATTCACTTACTACACTTTGGTAGAAGGAGGAGGCACAAATGCCCCCTCTCTCCTTTTTTCTAACGCTAGGCACCATAGCTCTTGAGAATCTTCTCAATCGCTGGCTTTTCTCGTTTCCGTCCGTTCCAGAACTCGACAACTGTATTGTCAAGCACTTGTCCTTCAGGAACCTTGTTTTCGCTATAAGCGAAAATCTTGTCGACACTGTTCCGAAGTCCCTTTACGAACTGGCCGCGTGCTCGGTCGTCGGCAAGCACCTCAGAAAGAGGCGTCATAACCGGTTTGACATTGCGTCCGCCCATAATGGGGAACAACTTTGTCTTCCATTCAGAACCATACCCGATTTCACAGGCATCAGCAAGAGTCTTGGGTGGTTTTGGCGAGCAAAAGATCACCCGAAGAACGGGTCCGTGGTAGCCGCTAATGGCAAACTTCTTGACTCTTACCTTTGGCTTTGCGGCTTCAACGACCTGAGCAACAGGAACAATTGCCGCGTCTGGCTTTTGAGCTCGACGAGGATTTGGCGGAGCCTCATTTTCGGCAATCACCTCGACTTTCGTCTTCCGTGTTCCGATCTGGGTTGGAGCAGCCTGAACTTCAGGTACCCCAATCGGCGAATTGATAATTTTTGTCAAATCATCTTCGGCAAAACCCTTGATGAGCTGTTCAAGAGTAAGAATTACCCCATCCAGCTTCTTCTTGGCTTGCTGTACACTTGTGTATTGCTTCGCATGAGATGTATGAGCAATAGCCGCTGCTACTGACTCAATGAACCGTTCTTCCTGAACGAGTTCCTGCTGCAAAAGCTGGATACGTCGACGTGCTGATTCAGCCACTGACAAACCTTCTATGTTGGACATTACACATCCTCTGTGTTGTGGTGGGAGGAGTCTTACTCCTCCCTGAATTCTTGTAGGAATACCTACTTTTTTGATAATCGGCGAAGACGAAGCAAGGTACCTGCTAGTACCATTGCGGTCATCACCTGATCTGGTGACGGATACTCTCGCATCGTGTATTCCACGATTGCGCCAGCAGCATACGTTGCAATCAGTTGGTCTCGGAGCTCAACGTCCCCAATTTCTCGCGAGCGCTTAAACTCGGAGTACTCGGAGTTAATCTCAATCTGACCATTTGCAAGACGCTCATTCGAGTAAGGCAGTGTCACATCGGAAAGTGGCCTTTGAACGATTGTGATGCGGCCGTTGATTTCGCGCCTTTGAGGCTTTTCCTGCTCATCCCTACCCGTAAAGAGAAGGAATTTTGCACTAAAACCTTGACGCTCATCAGTTGTTGTGTACGGACCGTAGCTGTCGAAAGTGTTTTCGTCAACCTTCATACCTTCAGGAGGTACGACTTTCATCGTATACTCCCCAGGCTCACGCTTCCCGAAGGAAACACTACCACGAACGCTCGTCAACCTCGTGTCGACCTTGCCATTGTGGTGAAGCTCAACTGGAACATCCTCAACGCCAGACCGGTGCTCATCGAGTACAAGTGCAGTAATGATCTTTGAGACCCCTGCTGCAGTTGAAACGTCAGTGCGTCCGATTGGTGCTGCGGTTACGAGCATCAAATTCTGCAAGATAGGAATTTCCCTTATCGCTGCCATAGCGAGCGCAGAAAAATCCTTCATAGCATCCTGTGTGCTCTTGTCATGTGCGCGAGACTCAATCTCCTCAATCTTGTCTTCGATAACCCGTTTCCAAGACCGGATAATACTGACGTACTCGTCAAGCACAGGGCCTGCCATGGGAAGAGTTTTCGCGGGATTGAGGGGAAAGATGGATTCTGGCAGATTGGGCAGTTCAACAAATCCGGTAAGCTTACCGGAAGTGAAAGGCTCAATCTTAAGTCGTGGCAGGGAGGCAACTGACACAGAATTTGAGTCTGTATCAAGTCCCATCCGCCTCAAAGGAATTTGGAGATTTTTACCGGCTGATTCGTAATAGATTTCAGCCTTGAATGGAACCCCCTTGAAGATTGTCGTCTCATTGAGCACAAGTACTCCGCGATAAGACAAACCCTCAACTTCGATGATGCGTCCTTGGGGATTCTTCCTACCTTCAACGGTCATCTTGTCAAGAATCGTTAACTTCAGCTTCCCTTGACGAATGAGTGCGCCATACCGCTTTTTGAATTCGTCTGCAAGAACTGCAGGTCGACAGGTATTTGTCACATTATCACGGAGTCCCGTAATGACGATCCTTGTCCCATGCGGATGAGTCTTCCCCAAGGGGTCGATCATCTCCGTTTTGTCGGTAATCTCAACCCGATACTTCAGGTTATTATTAGCAATCGCAGTCGCCGTTGGTGCGTGAAGCACTGCAATCGGCGGGTTGATTGCCATTGCAGAACCCGCTCCGTAGTAAGCAGCAGCAAGTTCTTTCGATGGCTTTGAGTACCAGGTAGGCGTTTCTCCATGATTCATGAAGGCAAGCATACCGATACCGCGCATACCAATGGTGCGGTCACCCATTTCTGGGCGCTTGTGCGAGAATGCGATACATTCCATGCACCAAGGGAAAGAACAAGCACCGACTTGAGGCATGAGGTCTCTCACGTCATAGTCGAGCTCTTCTCCGAGTTTGCGTTCATCCTTAAACATCTGGAACATTGCACGGGACTCAATTGAAAAATTGGGCACCATACCGTGTCCATTATCAAAGATTTCTTGGCGATCGGGATAGAGTGCAAAAATGATATGAGTCGCTCCTGCATCTACTCCATTATCGCTGTATTCACCAAAGGTTGGGGCACCTGGGTTAACTTGCTTTGACAAGATAACCATGGTATTGCCGCGATCGACATCACCTTGACCTTCGTATGAACCGTTTGGATTACTTTTGCTCATCAGAATCTTCCTCCTTGTAGTCGTTGAATTCCAGCAAGGTAATCTTCCCGCTTTGACTCATCGTCAAGCGAGAAGGCCTCAATGTATGGAAAGAGCTCCGTGAGCCTTCTCCCATACAGTTTTGCAAACCTTGTCCGTTCAGATACTGTTCCTTTCGATTGTTTGCGAAGGAAATCAGCAAATGATGCACTGAGCTTTTCAAAATCTCTTGCCCAATCATAGGTACCGTTTTGGGGAGTTTGATTTCCCACATTGGCACTCTTTACATCGGAAAGAAATTGACTCATGGCATCACCTACAGATTCCTTGATAAGAGGCTGTAGTTCTGGTTTGAGTTCCGCAACCAAAGACCTCATGAACGCTTGGTAGAGTTCAAAAGAATTTAGGTTGAGAACTGGTTGGCTTACTTGCTGCACTGGCATTTGCGCAGACACTTGAGGTGTCGTAACTGGTTCTTCAGCAGGTTTCATAATCGGCCTTACAACCAGCACTTTCTTACCGCTCAGCTTTGGCGGTGTCTTTTTATACGCCGCTTTGTACGCATCTAATTCCTCAGTAGTCCATGCTCGAGGTATATACTCGTACACTTTCTTTCCCGGAATATACATACGTCTTGGTGGAAGCGTTGTTGGGTCAGCCTCTTTAAGACCGGTTATTAGGTATATTTTGGCGTAAACTTCTGGATTTGTATAATGAGTCCCAGAAAGCAAGCCTCCCCAAGCAGAAGCCGAGAGACCTATTTGACGTGCAAATAACGTTCGAGTTTTGTATCCGTTGTTGTCGCACCAGTCTTTCATTGCTTCTGCAAAATTTTCTGCCCACTGAAGTGGGTTTTCGTCGGTGCTTTCATCAAGCATAATCGGCTCACTGGCTGTTTCGCTTGGAATGATTGAAGGATGTGAGATGTTGGGTGTATTGAGCCAATCATCATACATCTTATCAGTCCATTTGCGATCAATTGTGAATTCTACCGTACCGATTCTTTTAGTTATGATCGGGATAGTTCTTGGATCGAAAAAGCCTGTTTTTTTGTAGATTACCGCGTAATATTCGACCGACTTAATAATCGAACGGGCGTCATTCATTATGGTTTCCCAAATTTTAGCGGGAATCTGTAATTCATTTCGCAGTTTGGTATATGGCTTATAACCATTTTCCTGACACCAAAGCCTGACCATGTCAGCATTTTCTTGTACCCAAGGAATAACTAATTTGTCACGTGCCACGAAATTTCTCCGTTTTATTTTTTGTTAGCGTTAGAAACAACGCTATTTTTATGTCCTAAGACAGAATAAATTGCGTTGTCCCTCTCTCACTTGTCAATGTGCGCTTTGACGCTTTCAAAAAACCGTAGTCAATTGAAACCGTGAAAGCAGGTCATTATAGCATATTTAAGTCTTATAGTATAGGTTATTATGAAATATTAGAGTATGCTTGTCGTTGACAATGCATCCAATAACAGGTATACTACAGGCTGATATTTATGGTTAAAGAACAATTGTCCCGATTCGAAAGACTTGAGAGAAAAAGCGCAAGAGAATTATCTGTGCGCTCCATTGGCTTGGAAAAAAGTATTTCCACACTCCATTCGTTTCCTGAAAAAATGTTCTCTGAAGAATTTGGGAAAGCACATCCTAACTTTGATGTTGCCGACCCAGCCCACAAAGATTTTGTGGAAAATACTATCAAGGTAGGTCAAATAAACGCAAAGATTGAAACAACCACCATTCCAAAACTTCAAGAATTAAAGGCTGAAACTGATACTATTCTGGAAGATAAAATTAAGCAAAACGAGAAGGCAAGAATTGACGCGCTTTCACTATCTTCAGGGCAAAAAAATGCACTGAAAGCACATGTTCTTTCAGAAATTGGATTGCTTCAGGATCTTATCGACAGTGGACATATTACCTCTCCTCTTGCTTTGCGAGTTGCCGAAGCCAGAATTCAAGCTATAGATGAATATGTAGCTCCAAGAACAACTGCCAGAATCAAGGAACCTACTAAAAAGACTCTTGAGAAGGAAAAAAATGAAAATACAAAAAGTCTTGTTGAACTACCCAACGGTGTAAAAGTTGAAGTAGAAGGTAATATGTACACGTTGCTAAATGCTCTTTTAGCAAAAAGGTATGATAGAAGCGAAATTGCTAGTGAAATTTTTGGAGAAAGTAACCCAGACACAATTGACCTTGTAGATATGTGGATAAGCAAGTTGAGCATGGACATTCTAGCCAAACATGGACTTGAAATATTGGAAGTTTCTATTAATGCAGAAAGGGTTATCATGGCAATTGTTTTTGAAGCTACCAGAGACGAAGAATATGCCCAACTCACTAAGAGTCTCAAGGAATCTACGAAAAAGTCAAATAAAACTACTTCTAATCAGACTGTGAATCCAAAAGAATATTCCTCAGAAATTGCAGATGAGAGACTCAAAGTATTTGAACTTCTCTTCTCAGGTCAGGAAGTTACAAGGGATTTAATTTTACAAAACATAGGAGAAATGACAAATGGTAGAAAATATTCATGGCCATCTGCGCTCATGGCACTTGGTACTTCAAGAGCAAAACTCTATTCGCACGTAAACAGAGGCACAGCAAGTGAGCGAGAACAAAGAATATCTGATGCGATGATAAGAGTTGCACCTAAAGGATTGACTCGTTTTGAAGCAAGCAAGCACATTGGCAGGGTCCTAAAGAGCATTCTCAAAGACAATGAAACAGTGCGATTTGAAATCCCAACTTCTCCAGAAAAAACAATCGCAAATGAAACAAATACACCTATCAATCCAGTAGACATAGAACAACTTCCAGAGGAGATTGTATCAACTGAAGAATTAATAGGTGAAGCGGTTGAACCAACAATCATTACAACACCTGAGGTCGAAATAGAAAAACCAAACCTAACTGCAGTGGCACTTGCCCTTGCTCAATCAATACATGAGCTACCTGAAGATTTGGAAGAAACCCGAAAGAAATTGGCTGAGACTGGCTCACTTGGCAAAAACAGTCCTGTGGATGAATTGCGTAAATTCCATGACATACTTAATGATGAAGCAAAAGCAGCAGAATACATTCTCTCTTTTGACGATGAAGATGCTCTCAGTCTTCTCTACTATTTAGAAGAAAATAAAGAAATTATTCATGACCTACTGCCAAGCAAAGAAGAGGATGAGGAATTTGAGATTGGTCCAAATGGTCAATTAATAATAAAGGGTCAAGGGCAGGAGAGAACGAAATTGTCTAACATAGAAACACGAATCCCTGACATTAGAACACTCGCTCGCACAAAGATAAGTGACGTTGAGGCAAGAATTCCATACGTAGAAGCAAATTTCTTTCAAATTACAGGAGCATTCCAAGGACTAGGGATGAAAGATATTCATGCAGCTGTGAATGAAGGACTAGTAAAACCTCATAAAGCATCAGAGGGTCGCGAGGCTTTTTACAAGCATGAAGTAGCTATGATACTTGCACGAAAAGACTTGAGAAAATTTTCGCTTACAAAAAACATGAAAAAGGAAATGAGTGAAATTTTTGAAGATGAATTACGAAAATTTGAAGATGAATTAAAGAAAAAGGACTAAACTTATTTTCTTTTTGTTTGAGTGAAATGTTCGTTAGCAGTTGAATATTCAAATAGCTCATTTTCTGCAAACCAATGGGCAATTTCTTCTTTTGCCTCATCTGCATCGCCTGAAGCATGAATTAAATTAGGAATTCCAACACCTTGCTCGTCCGCATATCCAAAACTCATGTGTGCGTAGTCGCCTCTAATCGTACCAGGAGCTGCTGCCTTTGGCTCGGTTGTTCCTACCATTTTTCTTACGAGTGACGCTGCCTCGACTCCTTCCAAAACCATTGCAAGAACAGGTCCCTGCTGCATCATTTCAAGTGTCACATCGAATGCTTTTTGACCTCTTCTTGAAATCATTTTTCCAATATTTTCGTAGTGAGCATAATAATGATCATAATCAGGCCTTACCATTTTTGCAGCAATAATTTTAAGTCCTGCTTTTTCAAATCTTGTAATAATTTCTCCTGCAATTCCTCGTTGCAATGCGTCTGGTTTTACAATGATAAGTGTTTTTTCCATATTAGGATATGTTACGGGGAAGTTGACGGATTGTCAAGAACAATTTGTGCTTAATCTTGAATATCTACACACTACGGGATATAATACCGACATGGCAAACGGAAGTGAAATAAAAAATATACTCGAGCGTAATTGGAAAGAAGGCAAAGAAGAACTGCCTACTCTCTTTGAGAACGTCGAAAAAATTCGAAGTTGGACAGTTGTGAATGGCAAAAGAAAAAATGTGCATGGTAACTTCAAATCTGTATACGAGGAAAGTGAAAATAACCTCACTTACATTGAAGCTGTTGATATCGAGCGTTATCCTGATACATTTGATGTGCTTGATGGTGAGGTGCTTAGCTTTAGCACGGTGCTTGATGAATACAAGATTGAATTTCGATTTTTTATGGCTGTTGAGCGCACCAACGCCCCAGCTATTATTGAAGAACTTGATTTATCCCTTTTTCCTGATACACAAATTGAAACAAGAATTGACTATATTGCAGACGAAGATGAGGAGGTTGTTGAGTTTCCAAAACGTTCCGCCTATTCTCTTTCAGGCGATGAAATAAAAGTTGCTTCCTTTTTCCTACAAGAATTTGTTGATGAGAAGAAAATCCACATTGTTTAGGAATCTGTATTTACTGTTGTGACTCTTCTTCGTTGCATATTGTTAAGTGCATCAATTGCTACAAACATATGTCTTTCTGTATCCGTATCTTGAGTCTGCTCACCTTGAGCAGTCGTGAATTTTAAATCTGAATAAATTTCTGAATGTCCACCTTTTACAGCATAAAACCCTTCAAGAGGAGCATCACTGCTCCCATCAGCTGCTCTATTCTTATTCATATGGTCTATAATTTTTTCTATCGGGAATAACTTATCATCAACCCCTGCAATAACTGAAATACTCACCCCTTTTTCTCGAAGATCCTTGAGCATTGCATAAATATCACTATCCGCCAATGCACCAAGCTCTGAGGCTGTCCTAAAGGGGTTTTTCATAATGTCGCCTGTTACACCACTTGATATAGCCTTTGCCTTTTCTCGTATCGCCTCTAGTTCTTCTCTCGTGTAATTCCCCAAGTCCGCTTCACCATTTTTAACATCAAGTACTTTTGTTGCCTCTGCAACTTGAGCTTTTTTTCCTTTTACTGATTCTTGAAATCTTTTAAAAAAAGCGATTGGATTATCTTCCCCAATAAGCCCGGCTGGATTCATGAGAACAATATTTCTGTACCTTTCTGGATTTGCCATTGCATCAATGAGAATGTTGATTGCTCCCTCTGATTGGGCAATTGCATCAACCTTATCAAACTGTTTTGACTCAATAAGACGGTCAAGCATCCCAGCTTTTTGAAGCTCAATCTTTCTATTTTTCCCATCACCCTCTACTTTGCCACCTCTTCTTGCATACACCGGTGACACCACTCTTCTTTTATTATTATAGACTGCTTCGAGTGTCTTTTCGTGCTTTTGAAATGTTCCCATCCAACCCGGAGCAAAAATGACTGGAGTCTTATCCGTCATTTCTTCAGGAGTAATATCCACTGCCTCTACCTTCCCTTCCTCAAAGTCATATTGTTCCCTTTTTTCAAATTGGGCTTTAAATGTTGTATCCGTTGTAGCTTCTTTAGCAATTTCTGCTTTTCCTACACCACTTAAAAATTGATCTTTAGCGGCAGCTGCATTAAATTCACTATTGGATTGTGAGATACCTCCCTCTGGATTCATGAGCTCTACTTTTCCTAATTCAATATTCTCTTCTGAAAGAGGGTTATCATCCATCAATAAAATTGTATCACTCTACTTTACCAAGAATATTGGTACCCATGTTGGGTGATGGGCGTTAATGAGTGCTAGAAATAAAATAATATCAAGCGTTAGGTGGATAGTAATAACATAGAAAAGACTTCCGGTTTTTTGATAAATGTATCCTTGAATTATTGAAAGTAAATAAATCATAATAAATCCCCACCCTGTGAAGCCCAATTCGTATAAAAAAGACGAAAAGAAAACAGCTTGGATAAGATTTGCCAATGCAAAATTCATATGCCGCTTTAAAATCCCCAAAACGGTACTAATGAAAAACAACTCATCCCAGACCCCCAATGCATTTATTCCAATAAAAAAACGTGTGAGGTAACTAATTCCTGGTTCGACTCTCCAATTTATATACGCTCCGGTATTATGAAGGTAAAAAGGGATGAGAAAATAAGCCACGACAGCAGTTGCTGTAATATACAGAAATTCTTTCTTATACCATTTTCGTCTGTAATCGAAATGGAAGCTAACCAAATGATCTTTGTAAAGAAGTCGTGATACAACATAAGGAATTCCAACAGCTGCCAAAATCCCAGAACCCATAACAAGAGCGTGAACATATGAAACATCAGTCGTTATAGGAGTGATACCCAGAATTCCAATTGAAATATGAATGAGAAACAGATCCTTACGAAATCGTTTGTTACAAAGCAACAGAAAAACGACACTAATGAGAAGAAGAATAAATCCTTCTATTTTCAATTGTAATCCAACGAGGAGAATTGTGCTTGCACAGAGCAACAATAGACTGAGATACTCGAAAAACTTCTTCACGTTTTTGTAGTAGGGTTATTTTAGTAATTTTGCGCTGTCGCAGACTGAGAATTTATCTGATGAGTTTACGAACCCAATAAAACCGAACGAAGTGTCAGGTTTACTTTAATAAATTCTCAAAATGTGACGTATCTTCAAAATTTCCAATAATAGCAAGGCTCAACAACTTCTTATCAAGATATTGTTTTGCAACCCTCTCTACATCTACCATGGTTACCCCCTCTATCTTTTCCATAATTTCTTTTGGATTCTCAATTTTATTTTCAAGAATTTCTTGTGTTGCATAAAGAATTGCTGCAGAACGCGTGTCTTCAAGCTCCAAAACAAAATGCCCTTTTGTGTATTCTTTAGCTTTGATCAGTTCTTCTTTTGTTATCTCTCCCTTTTGACTCACCTTTGAATATTCTTCAACGACAACTTTTATTGCCTCATCAATTCTCTTTGGATCCGCACCTACGTACGTTGCCAAATACCCTGCGCCAGCATAGTGATCGGCGCTTGTTTTGACATAATATGAAAGTCCACGACGTTCTCTTACCTCATAAAAAAGGCGAGATGACATACCACCACCCAAAATTGAGGCCAAAATTGAAAGCGGATATCTGTCCTTTTCATTCTCGGTCCCGACAGTCCTGACACCCAACGCAAAATGAGCTTGCTCTGTTTTTTTATGCTTGATAGCAACTTCATATTTTTCTTGTAACTCCTTAATTGGTAAGAATTCTTTTGTCTCAAACCTCTCAACATCTCCAAAATGCTTTTCAATTTCTGAGAACATTCCCTCAACATGCACGTTGCCGGCAACAACAACCGTCATATTGTGAGCACTGTAAAGACTACCCATGTATTTGACAAAATCATCTCGTGTGATACTTTTTATAACATCTTTTGTACCGGCAGTATCCCATCCAAGAGGAGTATTGCCATACAAAAGTCTTTCATAGATGTCCCCAATATTTCTCATTGGCGTGTCCTCATAAAGATTTATTTCCTCAAGAATAACTCCCTTTTCTCTTTCGATTTCTTCAGGGTTTAGAAGGAGATTTTTGAGCATGTCTGAAATTACATCAAGACACAATCCAACGTGTCCGGTAGCAGATTTTATGTAATATCCGGTGTATTCCTTACCGGTAAAAGCGTTAAACTCAGCACCAATTCCATCAATAAGTCCGGAAATTTCACGTGCTGTTGGTCGATTTTTGGTACCTTTAAAGGCCATGTGTTCTAGGAAATGAGAGATACCATTATTCTCTGCAACTTCGTATCTGCTGCCTGCACCAGTCATAACCAAAGTGGTTGCTGACTCAACGCCTGCAATAGGAACAACAATTACTCGAAGGCCATTTTTTAGAACTCTTCTGTGATAAACCATATGACAAATATTCTCTCATAGCCCACTTTTATTTGCAATGAACTATCGTTTGACACTACAGGCTAATTGTAAGTATAATTCCCGCACTGTAATTATGAATGCCGAAAACAAAAACATATCAAAGCCTGATGCTCCAGAACTTCAAGAAAACGCCCAATTTTCACTTGTTGCAAGCGGAGAGCTCTTGCCTCCCCACAATACTATTGGTGATGCCGTAGATTTGGAGCTCTACGCAATCCAAACAGGAATAATTAAAGAAACACTAATTACGACTCTTCACGACTTGAACAATAAAGGATATCTTAACTCAGATGAAATGAGAAATATTGCAAGCACTGAATTTACAACTCTCATAAATACACTCTTCCAAAACGAAACGCAACAAAACGAGTTAACACTCAAGGAGGTATCAGCAGGAAGGGATGTCATCCTCATATTTCCAAACGGAAAGACACTCCACTTTTTAGAAGGAGCTCAATTAGATGTCATAAGAGCACTGGCAAGAAGGCCTCTTTCAAGAACAGAGTTTCGTGACATGCTCCCGCAAGTCAGAAAAGATATGAGTGCTAATGTAAGTACGTATCTAAAGCATATGAGAAAACGACTTGCTGATGCTGACTATACAGTAGAGGAATTTCATAAGGATAACGACACAAAAGAAACCATGTATAGATTTAAGGAAATTGTCACAGAAAAACCTGTTGAAGAAGTAAAACCTCCCGTTGAAATAAAAGGAACGTTATTTACTTTTTCTGATGGCGTAACTCTTGATGTTATTGCAGATGAGGTTATGCAAACCCTGAACGAATTTATTGATGAGACAGGAATGATACCAAATTTTGAATTGGGGAAAAGACTATTTGGAGAAATAAGTGATGAAGCATCCCAGGATGCTCGCCGCTACGTAGCAAAAACAAATCGCGTGATTGCTGAGGTTGCATGGAGAATAATAAATACAGAACCACGCACAAAAGACCAGCTCTGGCAGCTTCAAAAAGTAGCAATTGCAAAAGAAATTGAAGAGACTTATGGCACACTACTCCAACAAGTTTTAGAACCAACCACTGAAGTAGTGGCTATTCCAACTGAAGATGTCGCAATGGAAGAACGGATTGTCTATGAACCAATCGTATACTCACCAGAGGAATCAAAAGAGACAAAAGTTTTATCGCTTGAGAAAAGAATTCCCTCAATTCGAAATGAAGTAAGAAATAATATAGCAACTCATTTCACCACCAATTTAAATACGTACTCTGTTGGTCAACTCCGTTCCGTATTTAAAATAAGTATTCACAGCATGCGATATCTTCAGGAAAATGACTATGTAAAACCAGAACAAAGAGGAAGTGGATGGGAAGATCACCCTGCCTACACACCAGAAGAAGTCGTGGCAGTAGCGGTATTAAAAAAGTACTTCCGCAAAATGACTCCTCAAATGATAAAACAGCTTGAAATAATTATTAGTGAAGAAATGAAGATTGCCGTAGAAAAACGCGCCGATGTCGAAATTCAAATTCACGGAGATGAAATTATTATCTCTGCAAAGTAGCGTAAAGTTGCCGTTCCAACCATATACACTCATAAATAAAATGAACTAAGAATTAAGTGCGCTAATAATTATCCACCGTTCTTGCTCTCCAAATTCAGTACTTTATCCAGTATACTGGACAACTAGAAGATAATTTCCCTATTTCTTCTTTGGCCTGCTAAAGTCTCCACTATATACTTTTGATCGAGCCCTCATATCGCGAGTTGCTTCTCCAGCAAGAACAATTGGATATAAAATGTCTTCCACGCTACTCCAAAATTTCTGTGCCTTTTTTCTCCTCACCAACTTCAAAATTATTTGCCTATAGGTACTACTTGTCAATAAAAACTTAGATTTATGTGCATTTACTGTTTGCCTGCTCAGGTTAAGAATCATTGCAATTTCTGCAACTTTTGTGCCTCTTTCAAGCATAATGTAGAGCATTAACCTCTTAATTACCATGACTTTCTCCTCACGAGTAAGGAAGGTGTTAAGGAACTCATCAGTTTCGTGGGCAGAGGTCATGGATGACACAAAATATGAAAAGTTTTTTTCTAGTTCTGACAAAGATTCAGAACTTAACTGTCTCTTTGAAGCGCGTGGCATTTGTCCAGTATACTGGACAAAACATACTGAATTCAATATAAAATGCTTCTTTCATTCTCCTCCGTTGCCTAATCTACATTTTCTCGACAGTCTCAATCCCAAGTATGTGAAGACCGTTTTGAAGAACCTGCCCCACTCCCTTAGTTAGCTGCAGACGAAATGCCTGAACATCCTCTTTAGATTGCTTCGCTCCACTCGCAATAACAGGATCTATAATTTTACATTTTTGATAGAAAAGGTTAAATTTCTGTGATAGTTCAAAGAGATAATTGCATAGTAAATTTGGCGCAAAATTTTCAGCCGCCTGCTCAACAATATACGGATATTGGGAAAGAAACCTCAATAGCTCTGTTTCTTCTGGTTTCAGGTTTTGGGTTTCAGGTTTTAGTTCATTTGAATTTGTTTCGAATTTCGAATTTAGTGCTTCGGATTTTTTAACAACGCTCTGCGTTCTCACATAAGTATATTGAAGATAAGGCCCAGAATTCCCCTGCATATTTAAAATGTCATCCCATTCAAAGGCAATATCTTGCTTTGAATCCCGCCTTAAATCGTTCCACTTGAGTGCACCAATACTTATAGTTTCTGCGTTACCTAGAATCTCAACCATCCCAAGTTTATGTTCTTTTGCACTATCAGAAAGCTTGGTGTTAGTTATATCTTCATCTCCAAACGACTGAGCTTTTTCGTTTATAGGAACTTCTTGCTTGCTAAGTGCTTGTGCTCTTCTTCTAGCTTCTTCCAAAACATCTTCAAGCCAGATTACATTTCCTTTTCTTGTGGACATTTTTCCGTCTGCAAATCTATAGTGTCCATGCTTTATATGCACACGCTGCCTATCTTTTACCCATCCAAGCATTTTTTCAACTTCAAAGAGCTGTCTAAAATACAGCTCTTGTTCTATTCCAACTTCGTTAATAATCTTGATGTCTGGACCATATGTATCAAGACGGAATTTGTCTGTTGCCAAATCTCGGGTTGCATACAGTGTCGCTCTATCTTTTTTTAAAATCATTAAAGGTGGATATTTGTCTTCTGGGAAATACACTAACTCAGCCTCTTCGTCTTTTTTCAAAAGATTTTTCTTCCTTAATTCCTCAACAACCGGTTGCATTTTATCTTCAAAAAAAGACTCTCCGTATCCTTGGCCATTATTCTCAGAAAATGTAACACCGAGTATTTTATAGAATTTATCAAACTCTTTTAATGACCATGTAATACACTTTTGCCACAACTCGCGCGCCTCTGTGTCCCCATCCTCAAGTTTTTTAAACCAAGCTCGTGCTTCCTCCTCAAGACTTGGATCCTTTTCTGCTTCTTCATGAAACTTTACATAAAGTGCGACAAGCTCCTTAACTGGATTTTGAGAAGTAGCAATTGCCTTCTCATCTCCCCATGTCTTAACAGCATAAATTTGTTTTCCAAATTGCGAACCCCAATCTCCCAGATGATTGTCCCGCCTCACACTGTAGCCTGTTGCCTCCAGAAGGTTGGCAGTGGCGTCCCCAATAATTGTTGAACGAAGATGACCTATGGTAAATGGTTTTGCTATATTTGGCGATGAATATTCAACAATGACTGTTTGCTTATTATTCTTATTTGACCTTCCAAACTCATCACCTTTTTCAACGACTTCTTGAAGTGTTTTTTGAAGCGTTTTATTGTTGAGGTAAAAATTAATAAACCCTGCTCCTGCTATTTCAACTTTTTCAAAAACTTCTGTAATATCCTCACTTTCATTTAAGAATGTGACAATACTTTCAGCCAATGTTCTTGGATTGTTAACACCCTTTTTTTCTTTTACAGAAACGAGGGCAATATTGGTCGCAAAATCTCCATTCGAAAGGTTTTGGGAGTGAGAAACTTCAAAAGGTGAGCTTACAGAATTTCTTTCCTGCCAATTTTTTAGATAACTTTCAATTAATTCTTTTGGGTTTTGCATACTAGTAGTTTAGCTCAAGCATCACTTGAACTCAATACACCTGCAATTTATTGCCTGTCAAGACGCGCCGCTATGCAATAGCTAACCCTTGGGGTAGACCTTAACATACAAGTTGGGACCATAAGAATAGCATAATCGGCGGGTTAATTAAAAATTATTAGTAGGGTCCCACCGCTCTTTTCAGAACGGTGGGACAAATTGTTACTTGGTTGCACCAATCCTCAGCTGACTTTCTTCAGTTGACCGCACGCTTCCTTAAGAAGCTTCAGGTCGGCTTCCTCCTCGAAAATTACAAGCTGAAGCATCGTCGCCGTGATTTGATCTTGAATCCCATTAAAGGCTCGATAAAGCTCGTCAAGACCCGTGAAATCCAACCTTAAGGGCTGGGATACGAGTCTCAACTTATTGCGGTCGACACGATTTCGATCAGCAAGCACTCTTTGTCGCCGTACGACGAGCTCTGAGTCCCCTGCCGAAGTCTTGGGACGCTCACCTCCCAGATCACTTGCTCGTTGAGCGAGCATCTCTGCATGGTGGTACTTATGCTGTCGAACACGGAGCAAAATCACCCTTATAGCTCTTCATCCCCGTGGATGACTGCCACGAATCGTATTCGTGACCAGCCAGCCGTTGTGACAAGGCCGAAGCCTCAAGCTTGCTGAGTTCCAGCGGGTTGACCAAAGACGTTTCCTTTCGCTAGTTGGTCGAATGTTTTTCCAGAGCTCGGCTGCCTTCCTTCATCTAGTCTTTTTTTACAAAGCTGTACATGAGGTCAGGTGGCGGTTCACCATGTTGAGCAATAAGCTCAACAAGCTTTAGCTCTGCCTCTTTTGGTTTTGTGAACCTAGAACCGCTCCCGACTCCTTGACCCTGCGCATTAAAGCGAGGGTCCATCTTACTCGAGATGGACCAGAATCCTTCTGCTGTACTCTTGATAATTCCCATGGCCTTCCTCTTTTGAGATTTACCAGTCCGATTTCCGTTCGAAGAGCGTTATTTTATATGCTCTTGGAACGTCTTCTCCATTTCTGTCCTTGCCAACTTCCTTCATCTTTGCCCTCACAAGTTTTTCAACTTGATCGGCATAGATTCGTTTTGAAGTTGAATCAATGCTCAAAATCTCCTCTTGAAATTTTTCCATTGAATCCAAATATGCAACGAGTGCATCTTTTTGGACACAGGCTTCAATATCGACTTTAAAACTCCCGTTAGTTATAGCTATCGGTGAAATGGACTTTCTAACCCGTTCCTCGTTTTCGTGGCATTTGCTGTCAACGTTCCCAACTTTTGTGAAGTTAACATCTGTTTGCTCTACCCATTTGGGGGTAGTGCAACCAACGGCCATAAGTCCAACAATCAGAGGCGAAAAACTCGCTAAAATCCTTACCATCAATTTCCTCCTATGCAGTCTGTTACTGTTGCTGATGTTGCTTCCATCTGCTGGGTTTCACCATTTTTTGAGCCAAAACACATTCGTGTGTTTTGCTGTGGGTTGTGCATCTGAAATCGAAAGATTACAGCTGCTATCATTAATATGAAAATAGCAATTGCAACTTTCTTATTCAAAGCTTCTCCTTTTTTTGTCCACCTCAACTTCCCATTCGCCTTCACGTACTGTTCGTACACGGCTCACGGAGCGTTAACTGGTGGACTGCGAGATACCTCTCGGCATCTCTTGCAACCAAGTTATAAATGAGCTAAGAAAAACACCAACAAAGCAAATTCATCGGGCTTTTCAAAACTTGGATATTATACTACCCCTTGAGTACAAATGCAAAACTATGAGATGAGTAATTCGTCATCCCGAACTCCCGCCTACAACATTAGGCGAAGTAATTACGGGCACGGTGTTTCGGGAACTTAAAAACCATAAAAAAAGGGAGGCACCGCTGGTGCCTCCCCGATAGTTGTTGTACTTGGTTGCTTAAAAAACTGAACGACATCAGTTTTTTACCAGTCTTTAAGGATATTGAAAGAATGGCTCCTGTACAGCCATTCGTCATTGAAGAGCTCTATTCGTGGTATATCCTGAGGAAATTTGTTGAACTCGTTGTTCGGCTCAAAAAACTCCCGCGCCCTCTTCTCTTTACCGCGGTTGATAAGTGTGCGAACTAGGTCGTCATCCGTGTCCATCTTCTCCCCCGCCTTCTGGACGGCGAGTGTGCGTAGAGCTTCTGCCTGTTGCCGAAGAACACTGGAAGCAGCTTCCAGTGCTTCAGCCTCCTTAGTGATCCGGTCCGCTATGGCAAAAAGTTCAGCCGATAACCCAGTGAACTGTAAAATCCAGAATGCTGCAGTATTCATTGAATTGACCATTCTCCTATTTCTTATGAACTAAGGTTGTTCAAGGCTTACGGAATGTCGGCAAGTGCGAACTCAAGTTTGTCTAAAAAAGACGCTCAAGTCCTCAACCGAGTATTGCTCCAGTGATAATCATAAACACCACAAAAACAACGAGATTAACCCCAACAATGATGATGATAGCAAGCACTACCTCCCGAGGAATCGAGAAGTGTATTTGAAAGTCGTCATCAGTACGATCAAGCTCATATGTCTGGGTGCTTTGAACCTGTAGTGACTCTTTTGCCAAAACAGGATTTTCGTGATGAGCGCTTTTCATAACAAAAACCGCACTCACAATCAGAATAGCAAGAATTAACCTCACATGTATCTCCTAATCTCCGATAAAAAAAGCAAAGACCGCATTTGACTCCTCCTGAGCCGTTATTTGTTGTCGAGTCAAACTCGACGTCGTCCCGAATAAGCAGGAGCTTGCAACCAAGTTGTTAATGTACGGACTTCAAGCAGAGCAAATCCGCTAGAGTCCAAATCAGGTGAAATTATACAACATTTTCATTGAATATGCTATACTACAGGCCGAAGAAAAGTCTCCCCTGCAATTGCTGCAGAAAGATGGCTTTCACTTTAGTTCATTAACAACAGATTGCAAAAAGGAGAAAGCTCCAAAAAAACTACAGTTGGCAACTAAATAAAAAGTCTAAAAAGGAAACAGTCAATGAGTAGCGTTGCAATAGGAATAGTGAGTTCTGCAATATTCTTCGCATTAGTGCTTATCGTTTGGGCGATTTCCACAGCACTTCGCACGAGAATCAAAGTTGGTTCCAAAGAAACAACCGTAATGCTCTTTTCCAAAAGGAACGACGCACCACTGCTGGAAAGTAAAACCGGAAAACGACGGTACTGGGTAAAAAAGAATGTGAGTGTTCAGACATCCGCAAATGCGTCGTGGTCCGATCCAGCTTCTGTCACATACGAGCTTGCATTCACGACCAAAGACTACATACGTCTTTCAGTAATTGTGTTTTTTCAGGGCAACATAAGACACCCCCTGCTTCATGCTCAACTAAATGGTGCATCGTGGGCTGAGAAAATCGTCAAAGCACGCATCTCTCCGCTCTTGAGCGAGGAGTTGCGTAAGGAACGTATGGAAACTCTCTTTATGTTTCCGTACACCATTTCCAAAATAATTCAGCAGGTTCTGGTGGAGGCAGATGCAGAAGACTTTGCGCCAGAGAGCTTGATGCTCGGTGACTATAAGGTCAACACAGGACACGTTACATCCACCATCAACGACGCAAAAAGGGCTCACATGCCGAATTTGCAAGAGGAGGCACCTGTCAAAACACCAAGCTAAACTCAACCAAATTCGGCAAAAGCCAAAAGGAGAAAGTTCATGTTCATCGCTCTTGGTGCTGTGCTACTTGTTGCTGTGGCAACTTTAGCCGGCCTATACCTTCGCGGAGTACGACTTCCACGGTTAGTTCGTGTTGAAACCAACACAGTGGGTATCCTTTATAAGGACCACGCTGTCTCACGAATTATCCACTGGTGGGAAAATAGGGTTTTAATCTGGAATAAAGGAAAATTTGAGATTATTCCAGATTCCTTCAAACTATGTTTGGAACAAAAATACCAAACAAGGGATGATGTCGCAATACACATCAAAACGACAATAGTTGCATTCTGCGACACGCCCGAACTTCTTCCCGTCAAAATAAATTTGGGCTGGAAACAGACATACGCGAGAATGCTTGCTGACCAAGCGCTCAGGGTTAACATTTACGCTGTTGATATGAAAATACTTTCATCAACAGTTGCTGATGTCATTGAAAAGGTAAATGACGAAATCCTGACAGAAAGTAAAAAACATCCTTTCACATTGAGTTCAGTCCTTCATGAATTTGGTGAACTCAACCAAGTCTCCATATACAAAACTGAATTTCAAATTCGCCAAAGCGCTAAACATTTGAAAGAGACACAGTCAGAAGAAGCCACAGCCTAATGTAGGCACCAATTGCAATCTGAACCCGTCCCACCGTTTCCAAAAGAAACGGTGGGACATTTACCCTTCCGGAGCCTCGTGCAAAGGAGGGCCACTTTAAAATTTTTCAAAACATCACCGTTTATCCCACCAATATAACCCAAACCTATATGTCAAGGACGGACCTTGACACGAGGTCACAAGCGTGGACAGACTGCTCTCTTATAGTTATCGGAATTACTTAAGACAAATCGAGGGTACGTAAAAAATCTTTAAATTCACCGTTGATGGCTTGATGCTGCAGCGCAAACTCAACAACTGTTTTCATGTATTCAAGCTTTGAGCCAGTGTCATAATATTTTCCATTTTGTATCTCTACCCCATACACAGGTACTCCCTGATCACGAAGCGCATTTATTGCATCGATAAGCCAGATCTCTCCACCTTTTCCAGGAGCAACATTTTTGAGCGCTGGAAAAATTTCTGGTGGCAATATATATGCTCCATGCGTAGCCATATTTGATGGCGCTTCTTCAGGTGACGGCTTTTCGACAATATTATTTATTTTAAAAACATTTCCCTCAACCGTCTCAATATCTGCAATTCCATATCTCTTTAAATCCTCTTTATTCTGAATTTTTACTCCTGAGATAACAATGCCACCGTACTTTTCATAGACTTCAATCATTTGCGCGAGCCTTGCTGGTTTTGAATAAATAAATTCATCTCCCCACAATACCGCAAAAGGCTCATTTCCAATAACAGGCTCTGCTGCCAAGACTGGGGTCCCATTTCCATATGGACCCTTTTGCCTTACATAAATAAAGTTAGCTAAATTAGCAATTTTTTGTACTTCATCGAGCATTTCCTGCTTTCCACCATCTGTAAGATTTTTAACTAAATCTTGATTGAGAACATCAAAATGATCCTCAATTGCACGTTTTAAGGCTCCCGTTACAATTACGACGTCTTCAACTCCTGCTTCAACAGCCTCTTCAACTACATATTGAATAACGGGTTTATCAACGATTGGGAGCATTTCTTTCGGCATTGCTTTTGTCTGAGGAAGAAAGCGGGTTCCAAATCCTGCTGCGGGTATGACTGCTTTTCGAATCTTTGACATAGTTTGTAAGACTAACGGTACTTATCGATTTTAGATATAAAAATGACAATAGTCAAACATATTTACATTTAAGCTCATCTTCTGTATAATATGAAGTCATGTTTACCTTCATCAATGAGGTTAAGGCTGAGCTTGGCAAAGTGACATGGCCTACTCGACCAGAAGTTATACGACTCACAGCAGTCGTAATCGGAATAAGCCTAGTTGTTGGAAGTTATCTTGGAGGACTTGACCTACTCTTTACAGAGATGCTCAAATTCCTCGTTTCCTAACAAAACAAAATATGGATGATATTACAAAAGATTTAAAAGACGAAGAGAAGGTTGAAAACACCCAAGACGAAACTGTACCGTCTCTTGATGACATGATGGCAGCCGCTGTACCAACGACTGATGAAGCTGAAGAAGTTGTAACACCCACTGAAACAGTTGAAACAATTGAAGAAGTTGTAACTACACCAGAAGAAACAGTTGAAACTGTAGAAAATGCAGTAACCACTGACGAAACCGTTGAGCCCCCCGCCGAGCAAAGCCCTCTGGGCGAGCCTGAAGAAATTGTAGTCGATGAAGCTACAACCGAAGAAGCTGCTTCTGAAGAGGCTGAAAGCCCAGAACCTGAATTGCAAAAGGACAAAAAGATTGAAAAATCAGCAGCAGTAATTGCCGCAACACAAAGAGGACGCTGGTATATTGTTCACACATACTCAGGACACGAAAACAAAGTCGCCAAAACATTGATGCAAAGAGTTCAGTCAATGGGATATGAGGAAAGAATCTTTGATGCTCTTGTTCCAACTCGAGAAACAATTAAAGTAAGAGGCGGTAAAAAGGAAAATGTAAAAGAAAAGATTTTCCCCGGATACATTTTAGTTAATATGGATCTCTCTGATGAGGCATGGCTTTTGGTAAGAACAACTCCAGGGGTCACTTCATTTGTGGGAGCACAAAACAAACCAACACCAATCAGAAATGACGAAGTTGAAGCAATTATTGCTTTCGTTGAGCAAAAAGACCCAGTCTACAAGGCTCAATTTTCAACGGGTGAGGCTGTTAAGATCACTGACGGTCCTTTCTCAGACTTCTTGGGAACTATTGAATCAATCGACGAAGCAAAGGGTAAAGTTAAAGTTTTGGTAAGTATTTTTGGACGGGAAACACCCGTTGAGCTTGATTTCCTTCAAGTATCAAAAATCTAAGTACTAGCGTTTGGCGTTTAGGTTTTATATAATCCTCAAACTATAAACTAAGGACTATAAACTACAAACTAAATAATTATGGCTAAAAAAATTAAATCATATATAAAACTCGCTATCAAAGGCGGAGAAGCAAATCCAGCACCACCTGTTGGACCAGCTCTAGGTCAGCACGGACTTCCTATCATGGACTTCGTGAAGGCTTTTAATGATAAGACATCTGATCAAAAAGGCACTCTACTTCCTGTTGTTATTTCAGTTTACGAGGATAGAACTTTCTCATTCATCGTTAAAAAACCACCAGTATCAGAACTTATCAAAATGAAATTAAATATAAAGTCAGGTTCTCAAAAACCTGGACGCGAAGTAGCAGCAACACTTACAAAGCAGCAAGCAATTGAAATTGGAAAGCAAAAAATGGACGATTTGAATACAAAAAATGAAGAAATGGCAAGCAGAGTTGTCATGGGAACTGCCCGTTCCATGGGAATTAAAGTAACCGAATAACGGGTATGACTGAGCGCATTAAAAGTTTTGATAACATTAGAAGATCTTTTTTAGATAGTGAAGGGGAAAAGCCTTACACATTTTCTGATGTTACCAATATTTTTAAGACCGACAAACGGTATAGCACATTTACTAAAGAGGATCGACAAATGGCAACGGCTGCTTTAGAGCAGATCCCGCTTATCAATTGGGGTGGAAAAAAGCATGAATTTGACAAAGCTTTCCAAGAATTGTTAGTGTCAGTTTCACTTAGTCTCAAGGAAACATTGAAACTTGAGCAAAGCCCACTCCCTTTATTGTCAACACCAAATGCTGATTTCTGGGACTCGTCCAAGAAAAATGACCTAAGTGATGCACTTGCAATACATAGTTCCAAACTATTGCAAAATTTTCACGATAAGGCTCCATATACCAAGGACATGCACGAGCTTTTAGGATTCACAGCTCACTGGTCTGCTAGAGTCTCCGGAGCACAATGGGGAGAGGCTGTAAACATGTCTAGGTGGGCACAAACTTATCTACATTTTGGTTTTGAGAATAATCCTCATGATGATATTGTCGATTTATATTTTGGAATGTACGGAAAGAAAAAAAATAAATATGGGTAAAATAAGAATTAAAAAATTAGAGGAAAGTAGTCCTGAAGAGGAGGCAAAGTTACGAGCTAAAAAAGAAGCTAAAAAAGCTGAAAAAATGGCTAAAAAGACTTTGGTAAAGTCTGCTGGCCTTGCAGAAGAACCAGACGTCATTGAAGAAACTGTAAAACCTGTCATTGCAAGTGAAGATTCGGAAACTGTCATTGCGAGCGATAGCGAAGCAATCTCTACACATAAAGCTGATGTAAAACAAGCATCCGCCGATGCTGAAAGCTCTAGCGAGACAAAGAAAAAAACCAAAAAAGAAAAATTTATAAAGGTACGAACAACTTCAAAAAGACACAAAGAAAATGAAGTGCTTGTAAGTAAAAGCACCCTCTACCCAACCGACAAGGCAATCGAGACCTTAAAGAAATTTAAAGTCGGCAAATTTGACGAAACAGTAGAACTCCATGTAAATGTAAAAGAGAAAGGAGTTTCTGGACAAGTTGTTCTCCCTCATGGAACTGGAAAAACCTTGAGAATTGTGGTTGCAGACGAGGCAATTCTTGCAGAAGTAGAAAAGGGCAAAATAAATTTTGATGTTCTTGTCGCAACTCCCTCGATGATGCCTCAACTTGCAAAAGTTGCTCGCGTACTTGGACCTCGCGGACTTATGCCAAACCCAAAGAATGGCACAATTACTGACAAGCCAGAAGAAGCAATTAAAAAACTTTCTGCAGGTCAAGTAAGCTTTAAAACAGAATCAGCAGCCCCCATTATTCACGTAAGTATCGGAAAACTATCATTTGAGGATAAAAAATTGAACGACAACATGAAAGCAATGCTTACTGCAATTGGTGAAGCAAACATTAAATCTGCTATTCTAAAATCAACAATGAGCCCAGCAATTCGTCTCGAATCGTTATCAGTAAGGTAAGACTTCTCCTCACTTTTTGATATGAGCACCGAAAGACAATCATATCTACCACATCAAAATCCAATCTCTAATATAGACAACAGAATTGAAAGTAGCCTTGTATACTTCACATCCATTAATGATGAGAGGGGCTGGAATCTCATGCGAATTCCACAAACAGCCGAGAACATCCTGCCGAAAACGAGCGAAATGCTGAACGATTTTCAAAAAACCCTTGAAAGCTATCAAAAAAATGGAGAAAGGCTTGAGGCAACCTATCTTCGTCTCATCGATGAAGATAAAACATTTGGAACCATACCCGAAAAACAAGACGAATACGAGGCTTTAAGAAAGAATACAGTCGACTTGATAATAAGTCCTTACATATCAAATCTTAAAAAAGCCATATCACAAACCGAAAGCGAATTGCGTGCACCACTCAACCCCGATATTAAGACAAACGCGCTTAAAGGCGTATGGACACTTGCTAGAGCGGTTACCTTTGAGCTTTCGCACCCTGACGAAATTAAAGAATTTGGCAACCCTTTTCTCAAACAAGCAGTACTTTTAGCAGCAGGGCACACAAACATCAAAATAAAATCTTTCCATGAAAAAAATGTTATTTTCGCACATTTACCCATAGTTAGCCAACACGGACGAGTTTTGGGTTGTATAACTGAGAATGACACTTCCATTAGTACATTACATGGATGGAGTGCTCAATGTGATTTCACAAAAGCCCTAGGCCAACCAGAAAAAGCTGACAAAGAAAATCAAGCACCTCAATCAATAAAAAATAGCACTAAGTATCCATTTGATAGGCTCAAAGATAATGTCGAGACTGTAAAACAAGCTTCTCCCCGAGGGAGAAGAATTCGTGTGGGAAACTATGCTCACCCTGACGAATTTGATAAAACAAAAGCACTCGCAAAATTTTATAAAAACCCATCAACGACATGAGAAAAGTGGTCGTCGCAGTTTTTGCCCATCCTGATGACGAAGCATTCGGCCCCGGTGGCACCCTTGCGCATCTAGCCTTCACAAATGATGTCTATCTCATAACAGCTACTGGTGGTGAGGCTGGAAAAAATAGCCTCTCTTCAACCAGTAATTCGCTTGCCATGATACGCAAAAATGAGCTGTTAGCTTCTTCAAAAATACTTGGGGTAAAAAAGGTATTTTTCCTTGGTTTTGAGGACGGTACACTTTCTAACAACAATTACCATAAAGTTGCATCAAAGCTGGAGGATTTACTCAAAAAACTTAAACCAAGCATCATCATTACATTTGAACCACATGGCGTCTCTGGGCACATTGATCATATCGCAATAAGCTTTATAACGACTTTTGTTACTGAAAAGCTTCCTTTTGTAAAAGAACTCTGGTATTACTGTCTCCTTGAAAAGTTTCGTAAGTCACCTGCGAACTATTTCATACATTTCCCAAAGGGCTATAAAGAGCATGAAATAGATATTACAATTGATACTTCATGTGTTTGGAAATTAAAAAAAGAAGCCATGCTTGCGCATAAATCGCAATCACATGATGCATTGAGAATTCTTAAGAGCCAAGAAAAACAACCTCGTCGCGAATACTTCATCACTTATAAATCCTAATATAGTTATAACTATGGGTTTAAAAATTCTTAGGAAAGTGCTATAATTCTTATTAGTGCACTTGGAGAATATAGCCTCAAACCGTAAATAAAGCATACGACAGCAGTCTGTTTTCTCCCCTTGCTCCTTGAAAACCAACGATTACGAAAAAAGAAGGTAGTTAATTTCAATTGAACTGCTAGCGTCTTTCATTGGACTATGTGCTCTATTCGGGGTCATTTTTGCGTGCCACGAACTGGATACACATTACGAACTTCCAACTGATAGGAGTTTTTTTACACTCTTAGTCACGTTGGTCATTATCGTATACCTGTCGGCATCTATATACCGCGGGTCATTCACCTAGTTAGCGGTAAAACCGCAGGAGAAAATCATCGTGAAAAATGTTGCTTCATTTCTCATCTTTCTTGTGCTGGTATGGCTAGCATGGCAAATTCTCAAGGCCGTCATTGGCTTTGCTCTTTCACTCGTCTTGAACGTGCTTATCATCGTTGTCTTGGCACTGGTTGCTATGGCACTCTACAAGTACGTCACTAATACGAAAAAGGTTTAAAGCCATAGCACGCTTTTCAATTATCCTTGGATCTGACGCACGTCTTGAGATTGAGTATACTCACTCTCACTTCAACAAGCTCCCTTCAGCAAAAAGAACTGCTCTTGAAAAAGACTTTATCGAGATGATCCGTGCAGAAACAACTTCAGCGCGTAAAATTCCGGTTACATCTGAGGGGTTCTTACATGCAATGCAGGAAGCCTGTGATAGGGTTGAGGAAAAACTCTCAGAGCTATACGATCTTGGAACCGGCATTTCCCAACCAAGATTCGTTCAAATTACTCCCTCGGTAAAGCTCACCCCTCGAAGACAACAAGCACCAAAGCCTGAATTTGGAGGCCAAAAACCTCCGACAAACCACTTGAGGTAGGTAATTTAGGACTCCTGCTTATTATTGTAGGCCTCTGGCTTATTGTGGGAGTTGTTGATTTTGGCCTTGAGGAACCAAAGTCTATCGGACAACTCTTCTTATTTCTTGGGGCATTAGTCTTTATTTTTTCAGATTTATGACTTGGAGGTCACACATTGCAAAATGAACTTGCCGGAGAAGCAACCGGCAATGCCAACAACATCGTCGGCATCATGGTTATTTTTGTCGTCCTAGTGCTTCTGCTTACCTCAACAGCAGTTGTAGGTAAAATCGTCGGATTTAATCCGACTGAAGATGAATCGTAATCGAACGGAATTCAACAAACGCCACCCTGCGGTGCCTTTTTTAGGTACCAAGGGGTGGTTTTTTCATGGCTAAATTTTGAACTTAATCTATAGGCCTACAAAAAAACTTTAGCCTCATCATTCTAGGATACCAATTTTCCAAAATTTCACAATTTCTTCCAATCTATCGATTTACCCCACCAATGCAATCCAAACCCCCTTGTCAAGGACGGACCTTGACAGTCAGAAAAAAACACACTACTCTAAATGTATGCCATCGAAAAACATCGTAAAGTTCTATTTACCCAACAACTACTACCATCTCTACACTCGCGGAGTAAATAAGCGAAAAATTTTCAAAGACCAACAAGACTACAAGGTATTTCTTCAGTATTTGAAGCTCTACCTTACCCCTGTTGATGAACTAAAAGACATAATGCTTCCCGGCATTCGCATGAATAAATTTATACGCAATTCTGTTGCAAGAGAAGTTGACCTTTCCGCCTTTGCTCTTATGCCCAACCATATTCATTTATTAGTAAAGCAAATCACTCTTGCCGGAGCTGAAAAACTTATGAGAAGAGTTCTTACAGCCTATGCAATGTACTTCAATCAAAAATACAGGCGAGTTGGTGTTCTTTTTCAAAGCAGATATAAAGCTGCGCACGTTACTAACGATGAATATTTACTCTATTTATCACGATACATTCACAAAAATCCCATTAAAATAAAACAAAACGATCCATACGAATTCACCAGCTTTCCTTATTACACAAGGAGATTGCAAGCAAGTTGGGTAAAACCCAACGAAATCTTAAAATATTTTGTCGACTCAAACAAAGCATTATCGTATAGAGGATTTGTAGAAGATTCGGATACAATTTCTCTCGGAGACCTCACCTTAGAATAACCGTTTTGTCCTAATTCTACCGTCTAAACCCACCTGTCAAGGACGGACCTTGACGACATCTAACGGTTAGTGCTTGAGGGCTTCAATGCCCGGAAGTGTCCCATTTTCGATATATTCAAGCATCGCTCCCCCGCCTGTTGAAATGTGAGAAATCGTATCTAAGTACTCCATTTTGTCAATTGCAGCCAATGTATCCCCACCACCAACAATAGAAAGCATTTTTGGATTTTGAGCAATTGTGTAATAAAGAAAATCTGTACCTCGTGCATATTCTGGATTTTCGATATACCCAACAGGACCATTCCAAATAAGGGTTTTTGAACCCAAAATAGCTTTCGCATAATCTGATTGGGCCTCAGGACCAATATCAAGAATTGAATCATGGGAGGACACCTCACTTATCTTTTTTACGACCCCAGCACCCTTCTCGTCATCCTTATTTCCGACAACGACTTCACGGGGAAGCAATATTTTCGTATTCTTTTCTTTCGCATGTTTTACAATTCTTTTTACCTCAGAAATCATCTCTTTTTCAGCAAGACTATTTCCAATGGGATACCCAAGCGCAAAAAGGAATGTATTTGCAAGACCTCCTCCAAGTATGAGGTAGTCAGCAATCTCTGTGAGACGAAAAAGTAATGTTAATTTTGTTGAAACCTTCGCACCTCCAATAATTGCAACAAAAGGATGACTGGGGTGCTGTAAGGCTTTTCCTATCGTTTCAACTTCACGCTCCATAAGAAAACCACCGTAATGAGGTAATAACCTAGGCACCTCAGTTATTGAAGCGCAATCCCTATGACTTACCCCAAAGGCATCATTTACATAGACGTCGGCAAGTGAAGCTAATTTTTTTGCAAATTCGATATCAGAATCTTCTTCTCCTTTAAAAAAGCGAATATTTTCTAAAAATAAAATTTCCCCTTCTTTTTGTTCTTCAAAATGATGGACCGCGCCCTCAGTTGTAAAATCATCAATAACTGTTAGCTTTGTACCTAGCAAATACTTATGCAACCTTTGAGCAATTGGCTTTAATACCAAAGAATCATCCCACCCTTTCGGTCTTCCTAAATGAGAAACGATAATTAATTTATTTTCATCCTTCAGCAATTTTTTAATTGTCGGGAGCGCAGCTCTAATTCTTGCATCATCAGTAATGCGATTACCCTTCATTGATACGTTAAAATCAACCCTTAGTAGTACCCTTTTATTTCTTATGTGAGCTTTATCAATATAGATAATCATGTTATTTGAATATTGAATATCGAATATTGAATAAAAAAATAAAATTCAAACTTCTATATTCCAGATTCTCCGACATACTTACGAACGGTATGAGCGGTTCCAGCAATATTTAGCTTTTCGAATAACACATCTAATTCTTCACGCAATTTTGCACGTATTATTTCTTTTTCGTCCTCTGAGATAAGCCACATGTCTTTCTTGAATGGTCCAATGGCTTTTTTTCTAATCTTATATAAGAATTGCTCATCAGTCCAACCCTCTTCGCGTTCTTTTGCCCCTTCGGTTTTCACCCATTCATACATTTTATCCTTCAGACCTTGTGGCAATGAGTCGATAACAATGTTTTGAAGACCTGTTGCCAAATGGATCTCAACAGTTCCGACTTTTGGAAATTCACCAAACATTTCATTCGGTAATGTCGATGCACCATGCTGCACAGCACCACCCATTCCATATTTTTCTCTTGCAACTTTGCCAATTGACTCCAAAACTCCGGTATCAACATCTGCTTTTTTTATAGTCCCGTCCGGATTTATCGTTCCCCCATGACTCGTGCCCGTCTGTACACTCACCTTGCTTATTCCCTTGAGTCCATCAGGTTCAATGAGTTTAAGATATCCATCCATAAAGGCTTCAAAATCCTCAATGGTAGAATTTACCCCACCAATATGACCAATTTCCCCACCAATAGCTACCATTACTCCGCTCGGCTGCATGCTTCGAATAAATTTTGTCATACGGGCAGTCATTTCATAATTATCTTTTTGCTGCTCATCTTTATTTTCCTTTTTCAAATCAACAAGTGTTGATGCATCTATATCAATATTGTAAAAACCCGCAGAAAGTGCATCCTTCACACAAAGCTGTATATTATCTATTTCGGCTTGTGGATTTGTTCTAAATAACTCTTCTTTAAATTGGAAATGATCTCCTTGTAGAAAAACGGGACCAACAAATCCTTCTTTTATGGCTGCTGCCAGTACGACCACCGTCACTTCGTCCTGATTTTGGAATGTGTATCCCATTTCGCTTCTTGCTATTTCAAAAAAGAAACTCCCAGCTTCAATTTCGACAGCTTTTTTAAATATCTCCCGCGCAACATCGTAAGTCATTGCCCTCATATTAAATGCGGGAACTGTAAATCCATGCACCTCACCCTTTCCAAATGCCTCGTACAAAGGATGTATTGAGGAAGAAATCGCTCCCATTTTTTTGGCAAGCTTTCTAATATACACACGGCACATATGTTTTACCTGTGCGTCATCTGATAACACAGCAGAATATACGAGGTTATCAATTGCAAGTTCTCTGACTTTTGCTTCATCGTGAACAAAAATTTCATTTTCCTCGACAATCACAACAGCATCTAATTCACGATGAAGTTCATCTAGATTTTGAAATATCATAGGCAGGTATGAACTAATAGTTTACGGGAAAAAATCAATGTGAGTCAACTAGAACAATCTGAAGCACTCTATCTTCCTTTTTTTTCATGCTTCTGCTATAATGAAACGTTTTTTGCATCGAAAACACATAAAAGCTTGTGTGTCTTTTCGTTTCAAAATAGCACTTTAACATATTGTCACGAATAATCAGCCGAAAGGTTGTTTAGAACGAGAAAAGGAGAAGGTGTTGGCGCGTAAAAAACCAAGAAGGGAAATAAGGGAGCAACATACAACGGGTACTGTTGTAGTACTTACGTATGATGAGGCCCCCGCCCCATACAAAGATCTGCGCATGAGGCGCAAGCTCATTCAAAAAGCGCTCGCCCATCGAGTAGCTACTGAAAGGCTGCCTCATCCGTCTGAGATCATCAACGAGTTAAGTCATATCTATGGTCCTAACTCACCAGAAGGCGAACCGTGGATACTCGACCTTAAAATTACGGTCGAAAATCCAAAAGCACTCAGTCAGATTCAGCTCAACTGAATATATTTTTGACAACCATCACTCAATAGGAGAAACAATGATTTCGAAAATCGAGGAATACGCGTGTCCGAAAACTGGGCTAAAACTCACCCTAAAAGGGTGCTTTTCATCCCGCTTCCCAAAACGCGAAGTCGTCGATATTGTCAAAAACGACTTCCTCTATACCGCCCAAAAAGCAATTGAGGAATCTGCAGAAATTCCCAACCTTACCCATAACCAGCTCATGGTTGAGCTTGGAACAAGGGCTCATGCCATTCAGGGACGTTTGCTTGCTCAGTTTGGTCCAGAAAGCAATTGCAACCTTTTATCAACACTCGGTGTTGTCACCGAATGTACAAGCCTGTACGGCATCGGCAAATCTTCCTAAAGACATGAACTCAGAAGTAACGATGCCTTCTGTTTGTGTCCTCGTCACGCTCCTTCTCGCACTTCACAGTGCATTTCGGAGAAAGCCATACAAATCACTCACACATGGTATAAAGCCATGTGTGGAAAAGGGCAACATCGCCAAGCACCAATCGCACTGCGATTAAAAAGCACAAAGCTATGTAAGCATAACCTTTCGTGACAATACTTGCTGTCTCCCATCACACGATGGGAGACAGCAATCCAACCTCAAAAATATTGACATTTTTTCCAATATAGTGTGTACTTAAAAGTAGCATTTTGAATTCATTCTATGGTTCACGAAATCAATGATCTCCCATTCCTTAAAAAGGTAGAACAATTTATTCGCGAAACTGGAAAAAAAACTATTATTTCCTATCTCCTTTTGGCATCCCTTTTTCTAGTAATTACACTTACTTTTTTCCTTACCCAACAGCGTCAAAATATAACAAGTAAAGCATCATACGACGCAACTACAAACACATTTACAGACACACTTGATGGGGAGCCAGCTACTCCTGTCCCTTTCAATCAGCAGACTCAAAGCGATTGGGACGTGCAACCGACAGCAACCCCTACCATTGTGGATACGACAACTACGCCGACCACAACTGAAGCTACACCAACAAGCACACCAACGTTCGCTCCAAGTAATTCTCCGACCCCAACAGCAAAACCATCGACCGCACCAACATCAACTCCAACCATAAAACTAACAAGAAAACCAACCAAAACGCATGTACCCACAGCGACACCAACCAAAACCCCGACCCCCTTCCCCACAAGCACTCCTACTCCCACTCCACTTCCTTTACCAACCGCAACTACAAAACCTACTCCTACAGGTGACATGAATGGCGACTCAATCGTAAACGTCCAAGACCTTTCTTACATGCTTACCCGTTGGAAATCAAATGATTCCAAAGCAGATCTCAATAAAGACGGTACGGTTAATACACTAGACTTATCTGTTCTCCTTAACAATTGGAAGTAATATCATGAAAAAATTATTTTTTGGATTTTTCCTATTCTTTCTGCTTGCTTTTGTTCACTCTGTCTACGCGTCAGACACTGCTCAAATTATCTTTGATGCATCAACGGTTGGATTTGCAAAAGGAGAAACAAAAGAAGTTAGGCTTTATCTTCAATCTTCAACTCGAGTCAATGCGATAGAACTGCACCTTACGTATCCGGCAAACAAAATAGTACTTACCTCCATAAATACTGACAAATCAAAATTTGGTATACGAGTAGAAGATGGAATAACTGATGGAGGTGCTATTATTACTCGCGGAAATATCAATGGTATCAAAGGTAAAAATTTAGTCGCTATACTCACGTTTCAAGCTCTTCAACCAACTTCACTAACAGAACTCGGTTACACTCCCGAATCAGTAGTCATGAGTGAAGAAAATATGAATATACTTACAGGGTCCCAAATAAAAACGGTCATAATACCAACAATCACAGAGGAAAATAACACCAACGCCCCAGCAACCAATGATGCTACCTATCGAAAATTCAAGAACTGGAACAATAGATTTTGGACAAATACTGGCGGAAAATTTATCGACGGCTTTTTTGGTTTTATTGAAAACGTATTCGGTAAAAGATAGCGTTTCAACCTTCGTATATTTGTTTCGTTGTTAATATATTTTGACTTATTCCGTCGTTATTATTTCTTTCCCACAACATTCGATATTTCTGGTCAAGTACGTCAAAGGCTCTTTGTGAAAATGTAACATAATCAATTTCGGGTGCTTGACGTCTGGTTGAAAATTCTGGATATACTCTTCCTTTTACCTGATCCCAAAATGTTTCTGCCCTTTCAAGCCCATGCCATGTCAGCATGAGGGTCTCAAACGGTGCGTTTTTCTCTCGCTCTAAAGCAGAACCAATAATAAACCCTTTTCTCTCTTCAATAATCGTCTTAAACCCATTAGAAAGTATGACTGCCAAAAAACGGGGGTACTTGCAGGAATCAAATTGTTCAAATCGTGTAAACTTTGACTGAATCTTTTGGATAATATCTTCTTTTGAATGAAAGTCTTGTTGTCCGAAATTAAAATCCTCTACTCTTCCCATTCAATGCTTAGTAGTTAACGAGGTACTGAATCTTAGCGCTCTTTCGTAAATTTGCAATCCACTCTTGATACTTTTGACCTAATTTTTGCTGTTCAAGTTGTGATCTAAGCTTTGCTTTTGCTGCAGCTTGATCAGTTTCAGCCTCAAGCATTTGTGAATTTTGTGCAAGAAAATCTGTAAATTCTTTATCACTTACTTTTGCATTATTTCCGAGAATATTTTGTACAAGCAATTGAATTCTCACTTCATCTAAAAATTTAGTTTTTGAAAGTCCTTGAGCAGCAAGCAAATCGTCAAGTTTTTGTCCCTGCCCTGCAAATTGAGATTCAATTTTCTTTACTTCTGCATCAATATCTTTTTGTGACACAACGATATTTTTCTTTTGTGCCTCTTGTACAATAAGCTTTCTTGTAATAATTGCGTCAAGAGCTGCTTTTCCACTTTGCTTCTCTAATTCACTAATAACAGTAAGTCTGCTTACCGGCTCTCCATTTACCATCGCAGCAATTACAAAACCCTTAAGCGCGTAGACGACAGCACCAATAAGAATTACAGCGAATATAATATATGCTATCTTCTTGTTTTTCTTATCTGAAATCATGGTAGAAATATCTTTGAGGGTTTTTGGCTTTGATGACTGCACCTTTGAGCTTTTTGTAGCACCTTTGACAGACGTTGCCGCTTTTTTTGCTACAGTTTTTGGAGTTTTTGCTTTTGCCATGGGATAAGTATATATAATCACTTTTTAAAAAACAAGAGCAAAAATACACGATTATCCCTATGATACAATGTATATGTGACAGAAACAGTACTACCAGCTATTGAGGAGATTCAAAATTTCACCCCTGATTTGGAACTCCATACGCAAAAGGTTCCCCATATTCCTATTGCTCTAAAAGAAAGCGAAATCGCAAAACAATTACCTTCTGGTGATTTTGGATATATTTTTGCTCAAGACCCTAACGAAATTATTGTCATTAATCCTGAGACGCTAAAGCCAGTAATGAAAAAGGGTAAAATGCTTACCTACCATGTTCCACTCATTGTTGGAAGAAGATTTGCAGCAGTTTTTGTAGGCATTCCCCCACTATGGCGGGAAGGTGAGCATTATAAAGATACTATTCATCGTGCGAGTCAGCTTGTTGGAAAAGATATAGACAAAACCGAAACGGGTATTATTACCGGCCAAAACCTAGGTGCAGTTTTTATTTTGGAAGGAAAACCTACCGAAGAACAGCTAAGGGGAGCGGCTGAACAAAACAAAACCTATGACCAATACAAAAAACGAAGAACTGAACTTCTGAGAGAAGCTACAAAAGAGATAAAAATAAGCTGGGGAAATGAAAAAATAAAAACTATCATTACTAATATTCATGTTAGAAACGATTTAGATGATGTAATAATTACGGAAGGAAGATTGGGTAAAGAAAGAAGCCCAATAGACCTATTGCACAGTGGAAAAACTCAATATTGGCTACAGCATCAACTGGAAAGAATCCCACTTGTGTATGGCAGGCTTGGCTATTCTGTTGACATACGTAAGCTAATAAAAAACCTTAGTGCAGCAAAAAACCCGCCGCTCGCAATTGCAAATGCAAAAGACGCAAATGAAACCACATTTATAGATAATGAGTGTGGTAGATGTACTTGGATTCGTGATAGAAAGGGAGTTATTTCAAAACTAGACGCATGCGGTGAACCAGAGCATGCGGTAAAGGAAGGTCCTCCGAAAATGCCGAAGGAAGAAATGAAAATGAGAACTGAAGTACTTGATGCTCCTGAAAATGAAATGAAATGTAATAAATGCTCTTCCCATTTGAGACGCGATTCATTCTTAAGCGAACGAAACGACAAGGATAATTCCGTAATGATGCATATTGAAACATACTGCCCAAAGAAAAAATGTCAGGGTACTATAGCGAATGAGAGAAGATATATGAGTGAGGATGCATTTATTGAAAAATACCTCGGCGACACTAAAACTGTCATAGAGTTAACGTCAGATAGTGAAGATGTACTGCCTTTTGATGACATCCCCATCAAAACCAACACTGTTACCGTCAATGCAACAGAAAACAGTGGACCCACATGCGGCGACTATCCAGAACACGGAGCAATGAGTTGGAACGAAAAACGAAAATTGTTTGTCTGCAGAATCTGCGGCTAATCCTCTTCATCAACTGTTAAGTCAAGAAAAATTTTCCTATTTGTTGAAAGTTCCATTTCAAGGCGCGCCATTGACCCAATCTCTTTTATTTTAGAACCACCCGCTCCAATAACCATTCTCTTATATCTATCTATGGTGAGAATTCTTGCTTTAATAACTGTCATATTTTTCTGAGGTTTTTCTGTAATTTCATCAACAACAACACGTATTGAATAGGGAACCTCACGTCTCAGTCTTAAGAATGCCTTCTCGCGAATTAATTCCTGAATATATAGTTTTGAATCAACATTCAGTGCACGTATTGGCATTTTAGATGTCTTTACTAGTTCCTCGCCTTCAGGAAGAAACGCAAAAATAGTATCAAGTAGAATATTAAGGTTTGTTCTGGTTTTTGCTGATAGCTCTACGATTGCATCAAACTCTTCCTCCATAAATTTGTACTGCTCAATAAAAGATGGCTTTTTAATATCTGATTTATTAATAACCAATATTTTTGGCACCTGTGTTTTTCTGATAATTCCCAATACTTTATTTTCCTCAACACCACGCTCACGGCTTCTATCGATTACGTATACAGCAACATCAACACCCTTCTTAAGTGCCCTTTCTGCGCTCAGGTTAAGTTCTGCAGCTTTGGGGTTGTCAGTTTTTGCAAATATTCCGGGTGTATCTGAAAATATAATTTGACCGCGCGCATCCTCATAAACAGCCTCAATGGCAAATTGAGTTGTTTGTGGTTTTGGGGAGGTGATAGAAACCTTCTGCTGCAAAATTGCATTGAGCAAAGTTGATTTTCCAGCATTTGGCCTTCCTAGCAAGGCAACATTTCCAGATTTATAGGGAATTGAATTTTCATCTTTCATCTATGCAATTATAACAGAAATTGAACTGAAATACACACTATAAGTTGAAGAATTGAACTAAAAACTACTGACTACAAACTACCGACTTTCCCTGTGGGTCTCCCACCAAATCGCCTTTCACGAGCGGTAAAATCAACTATCGCCTCAACAATATCTTTTGATCCGGTATTGGGGAGAAGTTTTGATATAAATGCAAGTTCTGAATTTATTGAAAGCCAGCCTAAGTCCGATGTCCTCTTCTCACCTGAAGTTCTAATGATAAGGTCAGCCGTTGGCACCACTCCTCCGCCATCTCTATATTTGACGAGCAATTCAGGTGTAATGTCTTTCACACCATCCTGCATCATCTTTCGGTACATGCGAAGTTCCTGATCTTGTCCAGCATAATCAACTGCTAAGGACAGAACGCTTCCTGTGTTTTTTTCGGTTAGCTTTTCAGCATTCTCAAATGTTTCTCGTAAATATTGAGGAATTCTATCTTTTCTCCCGATGTGAACAATTCTTGAATTTTTTTCTAACGCTTCAGGGAGCATAACCCTAAGGGTTTCATCAATTACATGCATTATCCCATCCGCTTCCTCTTTTGTTCTTGACCAATTATCAGCTGAAAAGCCCCAAACAGTGATAAATTTTATAGGAAGTTGCCACAAATCGTGATAGATATTTTTGATAACCTCTGCACCTGCCCTGTGACCGTCAGTTATATTCTTGTGATATAGCTTTGCCCAACGCCCATTCCCGTCTGGAATAAGCAAAAGATGTTGAGGAAATTTTTCTTCAGGTATGCCTTTTAATTGTGGGAATTTTTCCCAAACACTTTTTTCTGCATTGCGCTTAAACATGATGAGATATATTTTACTAAAGTTAGTATTAAACTACAAATTGTTTCACACTTGGAAAGTTTTGGTATTTTTACAGAAATCAAGTCTGTGATGCTTTGTCGTTCCTAATAGAGAAATACTATTCCTGTGAATGAGTGTTCCATATCCTTTATGCTTTTCAAAACCATACAGAGGATATTCCTTCGCAAGCTCGCACATCAGCCTATCTCTCTCAACTTTTGCAATAATTGAAGCAGCTGCAATTGAAATACTTAAAGAATCTCCTCTCACAATGCCTTTTTGGCCTACTTTCATGTCTGGAATTTCAAACCCATCAACCAGCAAGTACATCTCTCCCTTTGTCATCCCGAACTCGTTTCGGGATCCATTCACTGAAGAAATCAGACTCATAGCCACTTCTCTCATGCCCAAAAAGGTAGCTTTTCCGATACCAATCTCATTAATAGTAGACACATCAATAAATACTACTTTATAAACACACAGTTGCTTTAAAATTTCATAAAGTTCATTTCTTTTCTTTGGAGATAATTTTTTACTGTCATTGATACCAAGAGATAACAGGTAATCCTTTTCTTTCAAGTTCAATGTATTAGGGAAAACAACTCCTCCTACGCCAACTGGACCCGCAAATGCTCCCCTACCCACTTCGTCAATTCCAATCACTGAATACCCCTTCCGCCAATATATGCGTTCGTATGAAAAATTCGGAAACTTGCGGTTTGCTAGCACTTAAATAATATACCTTAAACTATAAAATAAAGCTTGAAGAAGATGTATAATTGCCTCATGACAGAAAAGTATCAGCCGGAACAACCCTCGCAAAACAACATTGATGGACACACAGTGCGAGATGGATGTCTTAAAAATCCAAATTTTTGTGAAGTTTTTCCCGCAGAAGAATGGAAAAATGTAAATCTTAATAAAGATAAGCATCACCGCGATGTTTTAAATCATCTCGCCACTGAAATAATAAATCCGATTCGAAAATTTGGATTTGGAGATGCTTATTTGATAAGCGATCTTTATGAAGGCTCAATGGTAAAAATGAAAAAAGAGGTTATGGACGAACACGATAAAATAAAGCACGAAGCAGTTTTCTATGGTATCTGGAGCAAGTTTAATAATCAAGAAGCCAAAGATACTATTCGATATCTTCACCTTTTTGAGCTTGTAGATGAAAAACTTCTCAGATTTGAAACAAGTGAAGCTGCAATGAGTCTTCGCTATGATATCGGGAAGGCAAAACATCTTAAAATAATGCATTCAAAGCCCGAAGGTTATACTTTTAGACTCGAGAAGGTTACATCTCTTGAAATCTTGAGAATTGGATTTCCCATTTCCTCTACAAAAGAGGTGGCAAAACAACCATTTGGAAATAGACTTTTTCCTTTTCTAAAAAGATCAACATAAACTACCTACCTTTTTTTAATTTTTTCATATACAATAAGTTCGCAAATATGGAAAGACGAAATCATTCACAAGACCGCGCAGAAACTCAAAACCCAACACGCATATCTCATGCACATCGTTGGAGAATTGAAGAAGTTGCAGGACCCATTTCAACAGGTCATTGTGGAAATTGTGGCTCTCATAAAGAATTTAAGAATTTTCTCTCTGATGAGGATATCTGGAATACTGATTATCGAGCCGAAATTTAATAGATTCTTCTTATTAAATAGCGCGCCAAAAATCTCATTTTAGCTGTTTCTCCACCGGATAAAGACTTGTCGTACTTTGAAGGATTATCTAAATAATCATTCACCCTGCTTTCATTAATAGTCGTTTGCATGTGATGTAGTATTTCAGCACCCTCCTTATCAAGTTCTTGTTGGGTGCTTAAAGCAATTCCATTTCTACTCCATGATAGTCCCGTAAAAAATGAGTGTGCCTTTTTTAACTCTTCATCTGTGTAAAATGATAAGAGAACCTTCTCCCCAAGCTTATTAATATTTTCTTCTGTTATAGTTCTTCGTAGATATTTGTATCCTTTTCTACCTGCAAAGGTACCAACACCAAGACCGATAAGCGCACCTGCTCCCAAAAGCAAATCTTTTTTTGAAATAGGTGCTTCCTTAAACTCTGTATTAAAGCTGCTCTGCTTTAAAATCCAACCGCTTTCTAATTTTTCATCTTCTGAATTATCCTTCAAAAATTTCTGTGTAGTATTATCTCTTGATACCCCTTTGCTTCCTGTTGCATCATAGACAACCCCTTTATCGTCAATGCCAAATGCATGCAAAGAATGAGCCGTCAAAAAACTCCCATTTCCAGTTGCCGAATTTGCAACTCCGTGAAGATAGCCAGACGCTAAATTTAGCGTTATAGCATCATCATCAACAGAACTTAAAAGAACCATAAGTGTATTGCACGTATTACAATTGCACTCATTTGACTCAAGTATGAGATTAGCAACTTTCTCTCTACTAAATCCCTTCCTAAAACCATCTCTACCAAGTGTATTATTTATCTCAGGCATTACATTATAGATATAGTCAGACGCTATTACTTGTGGAAGTGTTGAATATCCTTGTTTCAATTGAGATTCTTGAATATATTCGAGCGCTTCACTACTCAGCAGCCTTTGATCAAGCGGCTCTATTTTTATTGCTGCATGAGGAATTTTCTCAACTGAAGGCACCAAATATGCCTCGATATGAAATTTTTCACTCAATGCACTATGTTCCAACACCGCAGAATAGGTTCCATCAATATTGTAAATTACACTATTGAGCAAATTATTTCCCTGCCTATCTTCAATCTTTATAGCACCAAGTCTACTATCATTTTTAACCGGTATTGAAACAGCTGCACTATTTTCTTGGTATGACTCAATCTTTATATATGCTCCGTTTTCAATTTCAGTTGGTATTTCCAGTGTTACCTTGTCATTGCCAAAATACGATTGATACCACCCATCACCCAACAATTCATTCGTTGTCGCAACAACATAATATCCATTTGTACTCATTCCTCCGTATCCCTCTACTCTCCATCGTATATCATCGCTTCCACCAGGCTTGCCGGCAAAATTAAAACCTGCCTTTTCAAATAAGGATTTACCTACCAATTTTGAATCACCAGTTGCTTCTGGAAGATATTGCGCAGCCGTTGCAAGAAGCGCAAGACCACCCAAAGAAGCTCCTGCTAGTCCCATTGTCGCTAATGGATGTCTAATATTGCCTGGAAATCTTGACCACTTGTGTTGTTTTGTTTTACCTTTATCCATCAGTTCTTCTTCAAGCAAGCTATTGTTTTTTGTATGAATTAATAATTCTATATTGGCATCTTGGTATTTTTTAATAAATTCGTAAGGATGCCTGTAGGGGTCATTGAGTAATTCATCAAGCGAAAATTCTAAAAGCAATTCCTGCAAAACATACACGCCTCTTGCCTTCTTAAATTGAGAATCTTCCTCAACCATTTCGTTTTGAGAAAGATTTTCAACCTGCAGTGCCCTTTCAAGAGGCATTAACTCGATTGCTCCATCTGTTGATGTAAGCTGGATAAAGTCAACTCCTCCAAATTCTCTGATTTCAAGTCGTCTTTCTATTCTTTTTTTCAAAGGTGTATAAAATGGTTCTTCCTTTGATAACTTTATGTGTGCTCCATTAAAATGCAGCTCAGCTTCTTTTTGCAACATCTGACTCAGATGCACATCAAGCAAATCGGTAATTTTGTCATAGTCTTCTTTTGGCGATATACTCGCCAATTGCACAAGCTCATTTATAACCGCACTTCCAACCCCCTCAATTGCCTTTGAGAAAAGCTCTGCGGGAATCATTGCCAATTCCCGAAATTCCTCTGGAGTCATGACGAGTACGTCAGCTGCATTATTTGGAATAACGATATCTTTGTCAGCTAGCAAGTCTGCTGGCATTGCAGTACTACAATTCTCTGTTTTTGCATGAGATAAATTTGCTGCAGAATATCCCTCTATGCAAATCGCATGTTGATATATCCCCCTCGCTTCTAGTTTTTTCTGAATATCATATAGTGAAGCGTTATAAAATGATGACTTAATAGAGTTTTCATGTGTCTTACTTTTTGCTCCTTTTACAGTAACCTCAGGAAGAGTGACATACAAAAAAGAGTCACCTTTCTGCATTTCTAACCCCTCCAAAGAAAAGTCTTTTTTACCCCTGTACTGAAGTGTTGCTGCGTTATACCCCAACTCAGAACTTGATATATTGGCTTTTCTGCAATACTCCTTCCCACTGGAAGCAATTAATGCATTTGCCCCAGTCCCAAGAAGTCTTAAGCTAGCAACACCAAACAATAGTGCATTATAGTATGCAGCTTCAATAGGCAAGTCTTTTCCTCTTCCATCAAGATAAAGCATAGCACCACTTATACCCAAAAGTGCTCCGCCTGCCACACCGTGTACTGCAAGCTTAGCACTTGCAGAGTGTAAATCTACAATATCTGAACAATACATATCTTGTTCCACCGATTCCATGGGCTGTTGTTCTTTCATAAAAGTCTAAATACGACCTCGCATTATAGCATTTATCACCTATAGTAGTAATCTAGTGTTTTTTTGGGGGGAGAAACCATCCGCAGCGCAGTGCATTCGGAACATCTTCTTCTGTCTTGTAAATTTGCTCTTGCACTCCATCTACCAACTTATATCCAGTTGAGGTATAAATTCTTTCTGCAGAGCGCTTTCTTCTTAGTCTCATTTCTAGAATTTCATCTTCACTGCTATCTTCTGGCGTCATTTTCACTCTTACTTCGCGATTAATTGTATTGCCACAGGTTAATTTAGAAAAGGCACATTCGCCGCACAAAATATCCGAAACTCTTTGGCGTTGCTTTAAGCTCCCATACCCTGCCTCGACCATTCTTCCATCGGGAAGCAATTCTAATTTCATTGGAACTAATAATAGTACAAGAAGAAAATGAAAACAAGAAGTTATTCAGTAAGACTATCCCTCACCTCGTCTTTTACGTCCTCAGTTGCTTCTTCAATAATTTTTTCGTCTGGGTTTTCTTTATGAAGCTCATCAGAAATTTCCTGTACAGCAATATTTACCTTGGCAGTGTTAATCACCTTGTCGTGCTCTTCCCAATTAAGTCCTAGATTTTCAATAAATTGTCTTTCAACCGTGTTTGCCAAATCATGAAATTTTCCATACAGAATAAATTCTTCAGGATGCTTTGCAGGAGCACTTTTATCAGTATCAAATTTATCAATGAGTTCTGGCTCAATACCTGCTGATTTTATAAGCGTATACTCAATAAATTCATGAAGAAAAATGGCATTAGTCACCACGTCGTCTTTAAAGTCGTAGGCCACAATGGTGTTATCAAAATAGTCCCCTACATCGTTATATCGCATGATGTCACGCACTTCAAACTTCAAATTTTTTAAATCCAACAACCGACTCTTCATAGCTTTATATAAATTTTAAATTCGAATTAAAAATTTTTAATCAATTTTTAAAATTAAAAAATTTAAATATTTACATTTGATTTAAAATTAAAAATTAAAAATTATTACTCATTCAAGGTCGCCTACTTTCACACTAAAAGGAATTCTGTAAAGCCCTCTCTCCATTCCGTAATTCAATCTATTAATAATTGATGTTGGATAATCGAGTGACAAATAATCATCCTTGCTTCTAAAGTATCCACCAACAAATGCCAACCCTTCTATGTTTTTATATAACCTATTCACTGCCTCCTCAATTGACTTCCCACTTCCCGTCATAACCGCTAAATTCCAATCTGTTCCAACTGTCAAAAACTGCCCATCCGCTCTTCTTTTCACATCCCAAAGCCAGAGGTCTTTTTCAATTTCTGGCAAAAAATTAAGAGCCATATTTTCTGCAACCTGCTCTGTCTCTGGATTTCTATTCATATTAAAAATCCTAACTGAGGCAGCAACCGTTCCAATAGTATAAGGGTTTTCTTTTCTCACCATTTTTGTAAAAAAATCATCAATGGATTTACTTTGTGCGAGTTCTGAAAACACTGAATTGTATCCAAATCTATTAGAACAAAATTCACCAAAATACATTTTGCCATCTTTCTTATTCACTAAAATTGAAGCATCCCAAATAAATAACCCTTTGTGAGCTCTTGCCATTTCGTCTACTATGGGCGGAAATGAGATTTGATTTATCCTATCATCCATATAAGTCGGAAAGACCAAGTCTTCAGCACATCCCGTCTGGATTGATAAGTTACCCGATCCAAATGACTTATTTTCAAAGTCAATTGAAGTACCGAGAGGCACCCCATCGTAATAAAACTTTTCAGGAGTAAGTTCTATTATTGTTGGAATAAAAATTTCGAGAATAAAACCCAATTGCTCATAATGCTCTGGATAATTTTTTAACATTTCCATGACCTGCTGATTCGCAAATTGCGGGTCATGAATATCAGGAACAAAAGTCTTTGCACTATCATGCTTCCCTTTTAATACCCATAGGTCTTGCGTCTTTTCTAAAAAGGGAAAGGCATCTTCTACCTTCTCAAACTCATGCACTTCAGGGGTGTAGAGTTTTGAGTAGTGCTTGGCAACAAACTCCTTTGCCATATTCCTGTCAACCTCAAAAAGATAGTCTTCTCGCGTGGGAAAGGTCCCTTCAAATCCAAGATTACGCACTTTGTCAGCCCACCTATACAAATTGTTTTCATCAAAAAAGAAAAAATATTCATGAGGATTTTTGAGATTTATTGCCCATTCAATGATCTTATTAGCATCTTGAATTGGCATGACATTTTGAAATTGAGTAAGCCTTCTTTTCTTGTCGAAATCACTCTCATGAGCGGTTTTGACCTCTTCCTCCATGCAGTATTCCTTTATATCCTCAATGACTCCAACTTTTACCTCACACCCTTCTTGAATTAATTTATATGCTATAGGAAGACCAAGTCCTGAAAATGTGATGAATATGTATTTCATGAGCAGTAAGTTGTATTCGGTATATGGTAACTATATATGAAAAACAGAATACGTTTTAAGTTTAGAGGAAAATCCTTCCAAATATCAATCTTAAGTTTTTAATCGTGCTCAACTTTGGGAAGTTTATCATCCAATGGAATAAAACGAATTGAAAGTGAATTAACACAATGGCGGGTATTTTTTTCAGTCATTTCCTCTCCTTCAAAAACATGTCCCAAATGTCCGTCACAATTTGCGCATCTAATTTCAGTCCGCTGTCCATCCTCATCTTCAAGTCTTTTGACAGCATCAGGAAAATTTTCGTCAAATGCAGGCCATCCGCAATTGGCTTCGAATTTTGACTTTGAAGAGAAGAGGGGCGCATTGCACTGCCCACAAATAAAAGTCCCGTCTACAAAAAAGTCATCGTACTCTCCAGTAAATGCTCTCTCAGTTCCTTTATATTTTATTATTTCTTCCTCTTCAGGAGTCAAGATATTCATAGATTAGTATTTAGTATTATGTAGCAAGTAGTAAGTATTAAGTATATAGTATTTTGTATCTAGGATTCTGAAATCAGAAATCTATATTCAATATTCAAGCTATTCTCCTGGGCATTTTTCAAATTCACAATTTGGTCCACTTCTTCCAACAGCACTTCCGTCAGCACACATCTTAGCCTCAAGCGTGCAAGCTTTTTCACTTGGTTTTATTTTGCTAGGGCTAGCGTCTTGCTGTATGAAAGGACGATCTAGCCCTTTTTGATACTGCATTCCCAAATAAAAACCAGCAAATGGAAAGACAATAAACATAATAAGTGCAAGAGTTTTTGAAAAAGTAGTTACGGTATTAAATGCGTTTTTTGTCTTAGTCACAATTTATTGTAACACCTAATACATTTGAAATTGATTAGAAATTAGAAATTCTTAATTAGAAATTTAATTGAACTACCCTTTACCCCCAGCTCAATTTATGCTATTGTATACACATGGGAAAGGCAGCTTCTCTACTTCTATTTACTCTTTTTCTTTCAATTCCTCCAAGTGTATTTGCAGAAACAAATGTTAATGTATCTGGAAATGGGGAAGGCTCTCACACTTCAGTAAGCGTTACTAATAATGTAAACACCACGAGTAACTCGACCACTACTTCCAATTCAAAAACTCATGTAAGAATCGAGACAAATGGAGAAGTTAAAGAATACAATTCAGAAAATGGAGGAAGTGTTCATATAGAATCAGATGACGGAACAGCAAAAGTAAATATTAACAATAATGGAAGCACATCGAATGATACTGATGAGGAAATGGAAAACGGAACAAAGTCAGCTGAAGAAATTGAAAAAGTCCTTCGACAGGGCGTAGATGAACAAGGAGAGACTCAGGATGAGCAAAAAAACTTTTTTGAAAAACTCAAAGACTTCCTAAAAAATCTATTTTTCTAAAGATTGCTTCCTCGTGTTACTCCTCGCAATGACAGAGAAATTAGTTTTTTCCCATGAAAATGCCACCACGGTTGTAACTAATCAGAAGTTCTCGACCTGCCTCGACGGCAAGGCGGGTTGCACTGAAACAATACATATTCTTCGAGCAAGGTTGAGAAGCAATAGAAATGAA
>CAZKYX010000005.1:7000-60385 GCA_964557125.1 uncultured Gammaproteobacteria bacterium | reverse complement strand
AAGAACTATACTTTTTTTGAAATCTCAAGAAACCTTGCTAAGTAAGTTCAAAATTACATTGCTTATCATTTGTTTTCCAAATTCTTAAAAAAAATATATAATGAATTGCCAGTGAAATTATCAAGTGTTCGCAATCATTTATCGAAAAAAAAACTGCTCATAGGACTTGTCATTTTAATTGCAGCATGTGGGCTTATTTTCTTTTTGTTGCAAAAAGGTAGTAAAGATATAACGACTACCACAGTAAAGAGAAGCAATTTAGAATCAGAATTAGTTCTATCAGGAGAGATGGATGCAAATGAAAAAGTAAAACTCCAATTTCCACTGTCGGGTAAGGTTACATGGGTAGGAGTAAAGGAAGGCGATACTATTCAAAAAGGACAGGGGCTTGCGTCTCTTGATCAACGTACAGCACAGAAAAATCTTCAAGCATCACTTATTGATTATAGTAAAGAGCGAAATGTTTTTGAGCAAAGTAATCTTGACCAGCAAGCAATAAAACCATCAGATGCCCTCAACGACAGAATGAAGAAAATCTTGCAAAATTATCAATACGATTTAGATAAAGCTGTCATATCAGTAGAACTTCAGGATCTTGCAAAGCAGGAGGCACTTCTCTCAAGTCCTATCGAAGGAATTGTCACAAGAGCGGATATTCCGTTTGCAGGACAAACAGCTGTTGCCGGAACCTCGACTTTCGAGATTGTAAATCCTGCCAGTATTTATTTCGCCGTTTCGGTTGACCAAACAGAAGTAAATGATATTAAAAAGGGAAATACTGCAAAAATATTCCTGGATGCATATCCTGACGAAACAGTTTCAGGAAACATTTCTGATATTTCTTTTTCTCCTAAGACTGATGAATCTGGAACCGTCTATAAGGTGAAACTCTTATTAGCAATTGACAACTCTCAGTATAAATACCGACTTGGCATGACGGGCGATGCTACATTTGTAACAGAGAAAAAAGTGAACGCTTTATATTTGCCAGTATCTTTTGTTAAATCTGATGATGAAGGCAGCTACGTCTTTATTAACGAGAAAAAAGAAAAAAAATACATCAAAACGGGCATTGAAACAGATGAAAATATAGAAATCGTATCGGGATTATCTGAAGGAGATACGATATATGATTAAGCTCTCCAATATTTACAAGGAGTACGAAATAGGAGATGAAACAACCCAGATACTAAAAGAAATTAATCTCACTATAAAAGAGGGGGAATTCACCTCAATCGTCGGCCCATCGGGCTGTGGAAAATCAACCCTTATGCATATCATAGGACTCCTTGATAGACCAACGGGAGGAACCATTCTCATTCAGGGTAAAGATGTTTCAAAAATGTCAGATGAAAATCTCTCAAAAGTAAGAAATGAATACATTGGATTCGTATTTCAGCAATTTAATCTTATAAATAAATATTCCGTACTTGAGAATGTATTACTCCCAACAAGATATGCAAAACACATGCTTGACTTTGATCCTTTAAAAAGAGCACAAGAACTTTTGACAAGATTTGGAATATGGGAAAGAAAAGATTACAGACCAAATAAAATTTCAGGTGGTCAACAGCAACGCGCTGCCATTGCCAGAGCGCTCATTATGAACCCAAAGCTTATTTTGGCTGATGAACCGACAGGTAATCTCGATTCAAAATCTGGAACTGAAATTCTAGCGTTACTTAAAGAACTTAACAAAGATTTGCACGTTACTGTAGTTCTAGTAACTCATGACAAAGAGATTGCGCGTCAAGCAAAACGGGAAGTTGTCATGAAAGACGGAGCCATAATAAAACAATGAGTTCAACTGCTTTTTTAATAAAATCATCATTTGAAGATTTGCGTCGTAATAAAGTCAGGACGTTTTTAACTTCTCTTGGAATACTTATCGGTGTGTTATCAGTTGTCTTATTGATTGCATTTGGAGTGGGTCTTAAAAATTACATCCAAAAGCAATTCGAAAGCCTTGGAGCTAATTTAGTCTATGTCCTACCTGGAAAAGTAATTAGTGAAAGTGGTTCTTTTCAAGATCCCGGAGCGCTCGGCGCACGCTTTACCGAAAAGGATGTATTAAAGCTTAAAAAGATCAAGGAAGCCAACTTTGTAGTACCGGTTTTTGAGGCAAATGCAATGGCGTATGCTGGCAAAAATAAAGAGAATACACAGGTCCTTGCCTCAGATCAAAACATCGTGCTTGCTTTAAATTTAGATGCGGAAATCGGAAGCTTTTTTAGCAAAGCTGATGTTGATAAAAGAGTGAAAAAAGCAGTTATAGGACCTGTTCTAGCTGAAAAATTGTACGGCTCAAAGGAAAACGCATTGGGCAAGAAAATTCGTTTTAAAGAGCAGAGTTACACTGTTATGGGAATTCTAAAATCAAAAGGGGGAGGTTCTTTAGGTGGTCCAAATTTTGATTCAATTACCTACCTTCCGTACAAGTCTGGATTTAATCCCGAAAAAAAATTCTACACGCTTTATATACAGGCGCGCTCTCAAGAAGAAATACCGATGCTGAAAAGAAACATTGAAAGAGAACTTCTAAAAACGTATGAGGAAGATGAATTTCAAGTTGTAGAACAAACAGAAATCCTTGGAATTGTCACAAGTATATTTTCAATCCTCAATTCAATTTTAATTGCGATTGGCTCAATTTCACTTCTAGTTGGAGGTATTGGCATCATGAACATCATGTATGCAACGGTCACAGAACGCATAAAAGAAATCGGAATTAGACGAGCAATTGGAGCGACAAAAAGAGATATTCTACTACAATTCTTAACTCAGGCACTCATTCTTTCAGTTATTGGTGGTCTTATGGGACTTATACTAGCAATAGTAATAGTGCTTCTTATACAGCCATTTTTCCCTGCCGGTATAAATCTTGTTTCTATTATTGCAGCACTTGGAATTTCATCATTTATCGGTATTTTCTTTGGAGTATTTCCTGCTAGAAATGCTGCCAACCTTTCCCCAATTGACGCAATACGATACGAGTAATGGCAAAGAATGTTACCACATCAATTTCAGCATTCCAAAATAAAATTTGGAACTTTTATAAAGAAAACAAACGTAATTTTGCTTGGCGTGAAACCAGAAATCCTTATGAAATTCTTATCTCAGAGTTCATGCTCCAACAGACCCAAACCAGCCGAGTAATTCCGAAGTATCACTCCTTTGTGAAAAACTTTCCTACCGTTTCACATCTAGCCAAAGCTTCACTAGAAGACGTATTAAGCACGTGGCAAGGATTAGGGTATAACCGCAGAGCCTTATATCTAAAAAGTGCTGCGGAAACAATTGAAAAAGACTTTAACAGCCTCATTCCCAATGATGTGAAAACACTCTCATCTCTAAAGGGTATCGGGATTAATACAGCTGGCGCGGTAATAGCATTTGCTTTTAACAAACCCGTTATATTTATTGAAACAAATATTAGGCGTGTCTTTATCCACTATTTTTTTGGGGGGAAAACAAACGTGGATGATAAGGAAATTTTAAAGGTACTAGAACAAACGCTGGACCGAAAAAAGCCTCGTGAATTCTACTACGCACTCATGGACTACGGAGCACATCTTTCAAAAATTGTTACCAATCCCAACAGAAAAAGCAAGCACTATTCGGTGCAGTCAAAATTCGAAGGTTCAAGTCGACAAATCCGTGGAAAAATATTGCAAGAAATATTGAAAGGCAGCACTACAATTTTGGAATTAGAAAAGTTATTGAATGACGATAGAACGAATAATATAGTATCCCAACTAATACGTGAAGGGTTTGTTGAGATAATAAATGAAAGACTATTTCTTAAAAAATAACCTTACTTATCATCTCTTGGCACTGATTGTTTTTTTACATAAATTCCATTTACTGCTACGATAAAATCCTCAATGCCTTCCTCTACTAACAACTCAGCTTTTGGATTATTTAAAATCGAACTATACTCTTCCACTTCCTGTCTGTCCGCATACAATACTCTGTTATTTTTAGTAATAATAAAATCTTTTTCCATCATGAGCGAAATTATAACACAACATTTTTGCTTGACGAATAAGACAGTCATTTTGTAAACTAAAAACCATGAATGCTTCAAGATTCGTAAAAGAAAATAAAATAATTACTACATACTCTTTCATTCTCCTTCTTACCCTTGTATTTCTGTCACTTGTTAACTATTTCAATATTTCGTACCCATTAACTGTTACCTCAAGAAGCGCGTCAGGAGAATTAGCAGTTGTAGGAGAGGGAAAGGTAGATGTTGTTCCTGATACAGCAAGCGTTGAACTTGGAATTGTTGTAAATGATGCAAAAACAGTTGATGAAGCTCAAACAAAAATTAACACCATCAATAATGCAATTATTGCTGGTGTTGCCCAAGTTGGAATTGATAAGAAGGACGTCAAAACATCTAATTACTCTATTCTCCCCAGCTATAACTACACATCAAATCCGAATGGCGCAATTACGGGATACAATGGAAATGTCACTGTTAGCATAAAAGTAAAAGACACCTCGTTACTCCCGCAAGTTATTGAGGCAGCAACAAAGGGTGGGGCTAATCAAGTTAATGGAACAAATTATTCTGTTGATAAGCCTGAAGTAACTCGAGAACAGGCTCGCCAAAAAGCGATTGAAAATGCAAAAGAACAAGCTAAGAAATTAGCAAACAATTTAGGTATTAGACTTGGGAAAGTTACTAATATTGTAGAGAGTACAAGCGGTGGGTATCCTGTTCCAATGTTTTATGAAAAATCAGCAGTAAGACTTGATTCGGCAATGGGAAGCAATGCCCCTGTGCCAGACCTGCAGCCTGGAACACAAACAATCACCTCTACAGTAACTCTATATTTTGAAAAAAGATAAAAATTAACTCGCAGCTTATCCAGTTACAGGATGTGTGTCGTATCCTAAAAAGATTCTGTCCTCACGAAGAACACATAAATCAACGAGCACAAGCTCTTCCTGTACCCTCTCTCCATCATCTTCATCGGTAAGTTTTTCAATTTCAATAAAATCTCCTAGATTTTCAACTGAATCAAGACAAACATTAACACCCACACCAAACGGGATAAGCTGAATCCATTCTCGCTATGGTTCGTGCTCCTTGCAAGTAACGATTCCCCCCCAGTAGAGGGGGTCGTCTCAATATGAGCAAGCATGGTAGCAAAAAAGACTGAGAGTAGGACAAGTACAGCAATTGCACCCACTACAATCCAAAAAATAACCACGATAACAAACCTCCCAAAAAGATGTCCATATTTTACTATGGGTTAATATTCAGTTCAATTTTTTATGGAAATGATAATTGTGTGGTAAAATTACGCTCACATGATTGATTTTAAAGTTACACACCAATCAAAAAAATCCAACGCTCGTATTGGAATTCTTAAAACACCTCATGGTGAAATAGAAACGCCTTCTTTTGTGGGTGTTGGAACTCAGGCTGTTGTAAAAACGCTCACTTCTGAAGAGGTAGTAACAACAAAAACTCAAATACTTATCTCAAACACCTTCCACCTTCATCTAAAACCGGGAGAAAAATACCTTAAAAAGGCAGGTGGAATCCATAAATTTATGAACTGGAATGCTCCACTTATGACAGATTCCGGTGGATTTCAAGTTTTCTCACTCGGATTTGGTAGAGATCATGGAGTCGGAAAAATTTTAAAAGAAAAAAGTAATCTCACAATTAAAGCCGGTAAACAACCACAAAAGGTAAAAATTACTGATGATGGCGTTTTTTTCAGAAGCCCAGTTGATGGCACCAAATTATTTATAGGACCCCGAGAAAGCATAAAAATTCAAGAAGCAATTGGTGCTGACATCATATTCGCTTTTGACGAATGCACATCTCCCATTGCTGACTACGAATACACAAAAAGGTCATTACTCAAAACTCATAAGTGGGCAAAAATGTGCTTGGATGTCAAAAAATCAAAGCAAGCAATTTATGGAATCGTACAAGGAGGAAAATTTGAGGACTTACGAACCGAAAGTGCAAAATTTATTGGGAGTCTTCCCTTTGACGGATTTGGAATTGGAGGAGAATTTGGGAATGAAAAAAAAACCATGAGCGAGATGCTTTCTCGCACTCTTACGAATTTACCAAAAGACAAACCCATTCATTTATTGGGTATAGGTCATCTTGAAGATATTCCAGAAATAATAAAATCAGGAGTTGACACTTTTGACTGCATCGTTCCAACCCATTATGCACGTCACGGAGTAGCTTTTACTTCAAAGGGAAGAATTGATATAAAAAAAACAAAAGAACTTGATAACTTTCAACCGCTTGATAAGAAGTGTGCATGTTCAACTTGTAAGAACTACACTCGCGCCTATATTGCTCATTTGTTCAAAGCCAATGAAATTACTGGTCTTTCACTTCTCACCTATCACAACTTGCACTTTTTTAATACCTTTGTTGAAAAAATTCGCAATGATATAAAGTTAGGCAAAATTTGACCTCTGATAACTTGACACACATCCATTTTTCATATTAAGATGGAGTATGAGAATAAAAATTCTGTTATTTTTCTTGTCTTTTTTACTTCTTCTTTCGCCAACATTCGCATTTGCGCAGGACACAGAGAACATAACAACGACTACCGCTAACACGACCACAGTTGAGGCGACGACAACCCCACTTAAAGAGGCTCGCATGGCACTCAAAAAAGACCAACTGGAACTTCGTGAGGAGATTAAAGAAAAACGAGCCGAAAATATTGAAAAAATGAAAACAAAAAGGGATGCATACAAAGCTAAGGTAGAAGAGATAAAGGACGAGAAGAAAAAATCAATGATAGAAAGCCTCGATACAAGAATTTCCTCAATCAACAAGAAAAACACTGATCAAATGACAACACATATCGAAAAACTTACATCCCTTCTTGAGAGAATTAGCTCAAAAGCAGCAACTCTTAAAGCCGAAGGGAAAAATACAACGACACTTGATAGTTCAGTCGCAAAAGCAACTACAGCTCTTAGTGCAGCAAAAACAGCTGTAGCAACACAGGCTGCAAAGGAATATGTCTTTACCATTACTTCTGAAACAACTCTCAAAACTGACGTAAGTCCAGTTATAAAGCAGTTTAGAACTGACATTACTGCGACACATAAACTTCTAATCGCTGCTCGCCTCGCTGTTGGGGAAGCTGCAAAGGAACTGCAAGCACTTAAAACTCCAGAAGCAAGTGTTACGGCTACACCATAATATGGAAGAACAAAATACCACAACACCACAACCAATAGCACCTACCCCAACTCCAGTAGTTGGCGCAGTGACTCCTACACCACCCGTAACAGAAACAACGCCACCGATAAGCCCTCCAGCAACACCTCCAACTGCTGCCCCAGTACAACCACAGGGACATAAAAGTAAGGGATTGATTTTCGTAGCAATTATACTCACTGCTCTTATTGTATTGCTAGTTGCTCTTTACTTTGTAATCATTAAGCAGTCCTCGCAAGAGACAACAACACCCGTAAATACTCAAGTACAAACACAACCAACTCCAACACAAATGGTAACACCGACACTCACAGAGGAAGAGGAAGCAACGCAACTAGATATTGTTGACCCAACTGAGGAAGTAGACAAAGTAGTGAAAGACGCCGATTCCCTCTAATTACTCGCTTAAATTATTCAGGAAAGAAGATACTAGCGAAACTATAATACTAAAGATTATTGCCCACAAAATTCCATTCACATGAAATCCGGTAACAATGTTGCTCACCAGCAACACCAATAATCCATTTATTATAAGTAAAAATAGTCCGAGGGTTACTATTGTAATTGGCAAGGTGAGTAATACTAAAATTGGCTTTACAAATGCATTGATAATTGAAAGCACAACTGCAACTACGAGAGCAGTTAAAAAGCTTGCAATTGCAACTCCCGGCAATGTATATGCCGCTACCAAAACAGCAACTGTTTGAATAATGATTTTAACGAGTATATTCACTCCCTTTAGAGTAGACTAATCTTTAAAAAATATCAATTGGTGAGCGTTGACTTATCACCTGTTACCTTGTAAAATGCTTGAGCTCTAAAAAGCACAGGATTCTGCCCTCCGTCTGCCCCACAGTAAGTGTTTCTTTTCTTATTCATATGTTCAGTAAAAAGGTGATATTAAAAAAGTTGAAAAACTTAAAGCAAGTTGCTTCCTCTCGTGTGCGCAAAGATGTCATTAAGAAAAGCTATAAGAAGACAACAGTGTATATACAAAAAAAGCCATTCTTAAGTTTTTTTATCGCACTTGGAATTCTTTTAGTTGTCATTTTTTTGGGAAGTACTGCGTTTAAAACTAAGCCACCTGTTGAGAATACACAGGTCTTGGCAAAACAAGTTAAGGTCTTTACCATAGGTCAATCTCCAAGAATATCAGTACAAGGTGAGGTTAAGAAGTCAGGAGTTATAAAAATTATTGCACAAACACCGGGAGTTGTTGCATCAATAAATACAACAGAAGGAAGTGAAATTCAAAAAGGAACAGTCATTCTGAGTCTTTCATCAAACTATCAAGGTGGCAACGCTCCCTCCCTCCAACGCCAACTAGCTGGGCTTCAATATAAGAGTGTTAAGGAAACATACGATACACAAAAAGAAATTATCAAAAAACAGCGGGAAATTGCCGAAAAACAAGATACCACAAATGATGAAATGAGAAAAATTGCTCAAGACTCAATTGGAGACACTCAAGCACTCATTAGACTAAATGAAGAGATACTTGTATCAATTGACGCAAATCCAATTCAAGATATTACTACAAAACAAATGAAAAGCCAATATCTTACAGTTCTTACTCAATTAAAAACTGGCCAACGAAATGCGGAACTCCAAGCAGATAATTCAAGAGGACCAGCACAATTATCAGACATTGGAAAGGATATCGCCCTTGCCCAACTTGATTTGCAGGAGAAAGCCCTAAAACTAAGTCTTGATTCAAGCGGTGTTCAACTAAAACTTGCACAAGTACAGGAAGCCCTCATGTTTCCGGCAGCACCTTTCAAAGCAGTTGTTCAAAAAGTTCATGTTAAAATCGGTGACTCGGTAAATCCCGGAACACTTCTTGCAACCATTTCAGGTCTTGATGGAAATATAATGGTTGACGCAAAAGTTCCACAGTCAACTGCTGAGGGAGTATCCCTTACGCAAAAGGCATTCATAGAAGTGTCTGGAAAAACAATCGAAGCTTTTCCCTCATACGTTTCAACAGAAGCTACTGTCGGACAATTGTATTCAGTAATTTTTACCATTGATGAAAGCTACAGAAGTCTCTTTACAGACAGTTCTTTTGTGGCTGTTTCACTTTCGGTTGGAGAAGCAAAGTCTAATAATATTAGACCCTTTATTCCAGTCGATAGCGTATTTCAAACACAAAACGAAGCGTTTGTATTCGTAGTTAATAACAATAAAGCTGAATCAAAAAAAGTAACATTGGGAGAGGTAATTGGAAAATACGTAGGCATTGAGAAAGGACTTAATAGCAACGAACAAATCATTCTGAATCGAAACATTGTTGCCGGTGACTTGATTAAAGTCGAAAACTGATATGTATGAGCACTTCCCAATATTTAAAAAAACTAACCTTCGATAATCAACTGAAGAATTCATTTTTCGCAAAATATGTTACGAATTTTCGGTTGCTCATTTTAGTGCTGATTGGAATTCTTGCAGTAGGAATTCAATCATATACCTCCCTCCCTCGCAAACTTAATCCAACAATTAGAATCCCTCTTATCATCGTCTCAACTGTCCTACCTGGCGGTAGCCCGAGTGACATTGAGACGCTTATTAGCACCCACATTGAAGATGCAGTAACAGGAATTGATAATGTAAAACAGGTAACTTCAACGTCAAGAGATTCTGTTTCACTCGTGACTGTTGAATTCTCATCAGGAGTTGACCCGGATAAAGCAGAATCCGATGTTGAGTCTGCTGTCACAAGCATAACTGACCTTCCCGAAGACGCCTTAGATTCAAATATCAGCAAGCTTGATTTTGAAAATCAGCCCATATGGGTATACACATTGGTATCCAAGAGTGGGGATAAGGCAAGCCTTATACGATTTGCCAGAAATCTAAAAAACGATTTACAAGATATACCAAGTATCGATAGGGTGCAAATCACCGGTATTGATGAGCAAGAAATCCAAATAATTCTAAGACCTGAGGTAATCTCTTCATACAAAATTAACCCACAAATAATTATGGGTGCAATAAAGGGAAGTCTCAGTTCTTTTCCCGCAGGTGTTGTAAAAACAAATAATCTTGTTTTTTCGCTTTCGATAGATAAAGGCACAACCGACATACAAGATATTCGCGACATTACTCTAAATGTAGACAGTCAAATTATCTCACTTGGAGATATTGCTGAAATAAAGGAAGTATCAAAACCAGACCAAAATCAATCTTACATATTAACATCTAACACCGTTAGCCCTTCAGTAACTTTTAATATATTTCGTGTAACAACATCGAATATTGAAGAGGCAAATGAAGATGCCCAAAAATTGGTGAAAGAAAAACTGGAAAGTGAAAAAGGAAACTTTTCAATCTTTACTATTTCCAATGCAGCAGAAGTTCTAAGTGACGAATTTAGCAATCTTATCAGAGATGTTGTGATAACCATTGCGCTTGTTTTTGTTGTGCTACTTCTCTTTTTGGGCATTCGCCAAGCATTCATATCTATGCTTTCAGTTCCCCTTACATTTTTAATTACATTTATTGCAATGCGGCTAACTCACATAGAGTTTTCTTTCCTAGCAACATTCTCGCTCCTCCTCTCTCTTGGACTACTCGTTGATGACACCATAGTGATAATTTCCGCGATGACCTCATATTACAGAACAGACAAATTTACCCCACTTGAAACTGCGCTACTTGTTTTTAGAGATTTTCGAATAGTAATTCTTACCACAACAATAACAACAGTCTGGGCTTTTATACCTCTCATTTTAGGAACAGGTCTTATTGGAGAATTTATTAAGCCTATTCCAATCGTTGTGTCATCAGCGCTGCTTGGCTCAATATTTGTAGCGCTCTTCATAACACTGCCTCTAATGGTTTTCTTACTAAAACCGCAATTGCCGCTTCGTGTTAAGGTACTCTTTACCATTATTCTCTTTGCTGTTCTTTTGTGGGTGCTTGTTACCTTTGTGCTTCCCCAATCAAATATCGTACTTATTGAAATTCTTGCAGTAGCACTATTTATTTTTATCCTTTTGCAGTTAAAAACATGGATAGTGACAACTGTTTCAAAAAGAATTACCATTACAGAAAAACACAAAAACTATCTAAAACATGCACTGAATGATGGAATATTTAATTTTAGAGGACTAGAAACTCGATACCAATCCGTTCTTCATAGAATTCTTTCATCTCGTAAAGCCCGTAGAACAACAATGCTCATGGTTGTTATTTTCTCATTATTTTCATTTATGCTTTTGCCATTAGGATTTGTTAAAAACGAGTTCTTCCCAAAAACCGATGAGGATAATTTATATATTTCAGTAGAACTCCCTTCAGGCACTAACACGCAGACTGCTGAAAAGGAAGGTCTTCAAATATTCAATTCATTAAAAAACACAAAAGATGTTGATTTTATAACACTTGAAACTGGACAGGGATTTTCAACAGAAGGTGGAACTTCCGGTACATCAAGTAATAATTTACTTTACTCACTCACCTTAAATAAAGACAGGGAAAAAACAGCATCAGCTATTGCAAACGGCTTACGTCGTAAATTTAGCAGCTATAGCAACGGGAAAATCTCAATTAACGAAGTTTCTGGAGGACCGCCGGCAGGAGCTGATTTACAGATAAAATTGTTTGGCCCAGACCTTGCAACACTTGATTCATATGCCGGAAAAATTCAAGCGTATCTATCAAGGCAAACAGGAGTTACCAATATAGATAAGTCGATAAAACCGAGTACTTCAAAATTTGTTTTTGTTCCAGACAAAGCAAAAATGGCAGCAAACAATGTAGCAGTTTCAGATTTAGGATTGTGGCTAAGAATATTTGCCACAGGATTTGAAACTGATACTTTAAAATTTGAAAACGAGCTCGACCTTACAGAGGATATTACCTTGCGATTAGGAAGTAAAACACAAAACGTTGAGGACATTTCAAGAGTTGTCATTCCTACTCAATCGGGACCAATACCGCTTAATGCACTTGGGAAAGTGATACTGAAAGCAAACCCAACCCTTATCACTCGAGAAGACGGAAAAAGAACATTATCAGTTACTGCTTCGGTGACTGCAGGAAATAACGTGGCCGCAATGAATGCAAATCTTGAGAAATTTGCAGATACCCTAAATCTGCCGACTGGTTATGGGTGGGCAACGGGTGGCGCAAATGAAGAAAATCAAAAGTCCGTTAATTCAATTTTACAAGCAATGATTTATTCATTCCTGCTTATCATTATTACACTAGTCTTGCAATTCTCCTCATTCAGAAAAGCATTTATTGTGATGCTTGTCATACCACTTTCCATTACTGGAGTTTTCATTATTTTTGCACTTACGCAGACTCCCTTATCATTCCCAGCTCTTATAGGTGTACTTGCTCTTTTTGGAATTGTCGTTAAAAATTCAATTCTTATCGTTGACAAAATACTCACAAATCAAAAAAATAACATGAACTTTAAAGACTCAATTACTGAAGCTTCTTCCTCACGTCTTGAACCAATTGCACTCACTTCTATTGCAACCATTGTAGGACTCACCCCAATCACACTATCCGATCCGTTATGGAGGGGGCTTGGTGGTGCAATTATTGCTGGACTTACTTTTTCAGGTCTTATTATGTTGTTCTTCATACCTGTTGTATATGCTGCAATTTACGGTAGAGGAGAAAAACTTAATAACAAAAATTAATATGAACGGCTAAGATTAAATTCAAGTAATTCTTTCACTAGACTCTTGTATTCTGCATCTATTTCCAAACGGTTGTACATCTCCCAAACCCGATCCATTAATTGTTGAATTTCTTTGTCGATATAATTTCCTATTTTATATTTTTTGTATATATTTCTTACTATTTCCGTCTGGTCATTTCCTCCTTTTGTGTTTCCAAAGCAGGTATCCAACACTTGTCTATCTGACTCATCAGCGTGTTCGTATAAAAGAGCTCGTATTAGCGTCTTTTTATTTTCGCGAATATCAGAGCCTACTGGTTTGCCGATTAAAGCTTCGTCGCCAAACAAACCAATTTCATCATCCTTCAATTGGAAAATTATTCCTGCCAACTCACCAAGACTACCAAGTTCTTTTTGCTGCCCACCTTTTCCTCCTGATACTATCGCTGCCATTTCAAATGGAAGGGAGAAGGTATAACGAGCCGTTTTGTATTTATATACAGCGTATATATCCTCCTTTGCAGGCTCAATAGATGTCTGACCAAAAATAGAATCAGCGCTTTCCGCCAGTGATACTAGATACACTTCGTGTGCATAATATTTTAAAAGAGCACTAAGAGATGGGCTGTTAAAACTTGAAATAAGTTCTATTGCAAAAAAGAAGGCAACGTCTGCTGCAACGATTGCTGTTGAAATTCCATAATGATACGCATCAAATGCTCCAATTCTTTCTCCTTCATCGCTATAATGTGCAAATATAGTCTTTGCACCACGTCGAGTTAGGTCATTATCAATAACATCATCCTGAATAAGAAGTGATGAATGCATAATCTCGATCGCACAAGCAATGTTGAGTGTTTCTCTATTTATTTTGGTGCCAAAGGCTTCACACATCAGTAAAAATAGTGTCCCTCTAATTAATTTACCTCGCAGAGCGAAGGACTCTAGGGAATCAATTAGTCTCTGTTCCTTAAAAATAGCAGGAAGATTTTCGTTCCTTTTTTCATCCATAAAAGATACAAGATGATTTTTTATTCGCTCCCTTGATTGAATGGAATATTCTTTAAATGTCATAACCGACTACTGCTTTACGGTATTTATCGGGGCACCTGATGCAAATTCTGTAATATTCTGATGGGTTGTCTCAACAATCTTTTGGAGGGCTTCGTTACTATTAAATGCATTATGGGGAGAAATAATAACATTCGGGTGACTTACCAGCATGTGATTTTGCAATACGGTCAACAAAGCATCCTTATCATAATCTTTTGAAATAAGCTCTTTTTCCTCCATTAATATTGGTTCTTCCTCCAAAACATCAAGGCCCGCTCCCTTCACCTTTCCACTGTGAAGCGCGGCAAGCAATGCAGAATTTTCAATAAGACCTCCTCGTGCTGTATTAAGAACAATCACACCATCCTTCATTTTCGTAAATGCCTCTGCACCCAATAGGTGATGTGTTTCTTTTGAGTAGGGAACGTGCAAGGTTATCACGTCAGACTTCGCATACAACGTGTCCATATCAACAAATTTAAATCCCAATTGCTGCTCTAAAACCAAATCTGGGGTTCTTTTGTATGCAAGCACATTCATCCCAAAACCTTTCGCAATTTTTATAACATTTGTTCCAATACTCCCAACCCCAATTACTCCTAATGTCTTCCCTTTCAATTCAAAACCTGTAAGGCCACTCGGGGAAAAATTACCACTCTTCACTCTCTCCACAGATTCAATGAGTCTTCTTGAAATTGCGAGCAGTAATGCAAAAGCATGCTCTGCAACTACCGTTTCTCCATAGGTAGGAACATTACAAACAGTTATATTCCTATTCCCGCACTCAACCATATCAATATGATCAAATCCTGTTGACATAGTAGTAATAAATTTTATATTTGGAAGTTGGTCCAAGATTTCTTTATTGATGTAGGAATGAATAAAGACAACTAGCATTTCAATATCTTTAATCGGCTCAACGGTATCTTTTGAAAGTGGCTTGTCAGAAAAGAATACTTCAAAAGAATTTACAAACTCTTTTTCAAAATATTTTTTTTCCCATTCAGCTAATTCAAAAAAGGCGATTTTCATATTATTAATTGTACAATATATCAGTCTCCTACAAAAGTCAGAGTATTGTTCGCTGAAAGACGCACTACGTGGTTTGCAAATTTATTTAAGCTCCCATCTAGAATTTTTTCTGACAGTACATTTTCAATATTATGAGTAATAAATCTCTTAATATTACGGGCACCAAAGTCATCATCAAACGAAGTGGTTGCAACCCAATCAACGATAGTATCATCAAATGCAATAGACAGCTGTTTTCCTTCTAATTCCTTCGTGAGCGCATCAAGCATTTTTCGGGAAACTTTTTTTGTATCATTTTTCGTGAGAGGCTTAAAAACGATAACATCATCAAATCTATTCAGAAGCTCTGGTTTAAATCTTTCTTTTTTCATCAAATCCTCTACAAGAATTTTTTTAAGGTCGTCGCTACTCGTACCACTATTCAATTTCTCTCTAATAAATTCGCTCCCTGCGTTTGCTGTCGCAATAATAATATTATTTCTGAAAGTTATCGTCTTTCCATTGTCACTTGTCATTCGTGCATCATCCAGTACCTGTAAAAATACATCTAAAATCTGTGGATGAGCTTTTTCAAACTCATCTAACAAAATAAGTGAAAATGGGTTTTGACTAACCTGCTCTATAAAACCATTTGCCTGCCCATCTCCTAGAATTTTATGTATAGAATCCTGCGTTTGATACTCACTCATATCAAGACGTATCATTGCATCTTCACTACCAAAGTACTCACGTGCTAAAGCTTTTGCGCATTCAGTTTTACCCACGCCTGTGGGACCCAAAAACAAAAAGGAACATAACGGATGGTTATCGTGCTTGATGCCGCTTCTTACTCTTCTCAAGGCACCCGCAATTGCACCTACCGCCTCTTCCTGAGCAATTACATGTTTATGTAATCCTTCCTCCATATGCAACAACTTGTCCTTTTCATCTTGATTTGGATTCTCGAGAAGTATGTGGGTTTTACTTTCTACAAGAGAACGAACCTCATGCTTGGTAACAACTGTCTTTCCATGTATCTTTGCTGTAGCAACAGCATCCTCGAGAAGTATTATCGCCTTTGAGGGAAAGTGTCCATCTGAAATGTAAGAAGATGATAGGGCAACACTTTCCTTAACTCCATCATATGTTATGACAACTCGATTAATATGCTCTATTTTCCCAATAACCTCAAACAGCATGTACATGGTCATTTCCAAGTCAGGCTCATCAACTGTTACGATATCAAAAAATTCGTGTAACGACGTTTTGGGCTCTATGAATTGCTTGTAAGCTTCTGGAGTAGTACTGCCAATGATTTTTATTTTATTGCTTTTTAGATAGTCGAATAATGATCCTGAAATATCGAAATCAAAACCTCCGCCGCCAAATATATTCTCAATGTATGGAACATATATAATAATGTTGCCAGAATGCTCTATTTCGGCAAAAAGAGAGGTAAATCTATCCTCAAGTTCCCCTTGATTCTGCACCCCAGCCAAAAGTCTATCTGCCAATAATTTAAATACCATTTTGTGTGATAGGCCAGCAGGTACTGCTGCCCTATTTGATTCGTAAGCTAGCAGTGAAACGAGCGTGGTAACACCTGTTCCAGGCTGACCAACAATGAGAGCGTTGCTCACGGAATTTTTTGATAACGCTGTAACCAGCAAATCATACTCTCGATTTCGTCCAATGATGTCAGGCGAAAATTCTCTTACGACATGGGTAGTAAAATTCTCTGAATACTTCTTGACCTGCTCGCTCCACCCATACACAAAAAAATCAAAAACCCCGCTACCAGAAAATGCTATCTCTTGATCTGATTTTTTATCTATACCTAACTCACGACGTACCCAATAGAGAACATACAAAATATCTGTGCTATTTAATTCGTGCTCTTGAAGAATTTTCTGCTTTTTATTCAAAATGATAAAAACAGCAGCGCAAACGTCAACATGATAAATATAATTTCCCTTTACAGCGAGCACTATACTTTGCAATTCATCGAGCAGTTCCTGCTTATCAATGCTCTCAAACTCACCCGTCGGAATTTGAATACCAATCTTTTTTTGAAGTAGCATGGCAGCTGAATTTTTACTAACAGTTTGTAATATGTAGGCAATTTCGTGGTCTTCAAATAGTCTTTTGAGCGAAAAATTAAGGCAATCAACTGCATTTTTTGTGTGCACTACTTTTTCTCTCGGTGCAGTTTTGTTAATTTTCTCAAAAATAAATAGTTCATTTAGGATGACCACAAACCCTAAAAATAACAGCCGAAGCAACATATCAGGACTTTGTAAATTCAAATAAAGCATGAGTATTAAGACAACAAAAACAGTAATTCTCACAAACAATACTATCGGAGAATTTAATATTTTGTAGAGTGTATAGAAATTATTTTTCATGCAAATACTAGATACAAAAGCCCTATTGGTAAACCTAGAATCAAAAGAAGGATACCTGCTTCAATGACAAGTAAAGGTAGAAAAATAATTGCGACAATTCCTAAAAAAAATGACTTAATGAATATGCCAAAAAAAACAGAGAACAACACCAACCCTTGTCTATATTCGTTTTTAAGTGGTTTAAAAAACGATACCAGAAGAAGTCTCACTGAAAACAGAGAGAACGCATACGAATTAATATACTTAAAAAGCTTGAACAAACTTAATAAGACATCTTTGTACCAAAATTCGAGCAGATAAAACGGGTACAGTAAAAAAGCCATAATACTCCTTAATTACAGTGTAGGCCGCACTGCAAAGGAAATCAAGAAACTAGAGAGAATATTGTGTACGAATGCCTCAATATTGTATGATAAGAGCGTGCGAACAAACAATACTGCCTCCTCTATTTTGTCAACCACCTGCATTCATTTCAGTAATTTAATTGTTTTAAAGTTCGCTAAAAAACAGAACTAATACTGCCTATGATTGTTACTGACGACCAGATTAAAGATCTGGTTTTAAAAACTGGACTGATAACTGAAAAAGGGCTTGTCGAGCTGATGGAATTTGCAAGAAATTCAAATATCAGCTTGGGAGATGCTCTGATTGAAAAAGACGTTGTTACTGACGAAAATTTAGGAATCCTTATTGCTGATTTTTTACACATTCCATTTATTATCCTTTCCAAACTTTCTATTCCTGAAGAAATCTTTCATATTATTCCTGAAAAGGTCGCACGCAAGCAGCAAATTATTCCATTTGCAAAAGACACTGAAGGATTAAAGGTAGCAATGATAGATCCAAGAAATGTCGAAATTCAAAACGCGATTGCCAAAAAAACAGGTGTACGTGTAATACCATACCTCACAACTGAAAGAGACGTTGATAATGTCTTAAGAATTTACAAAAAAAATCTCCAAAAATCATTTGAACAACTCCTTCAAAAAGAATTGGGAATTACTGATATTTCCAAAATAACTGCAGATGCACCCATCGAAAAGATTGTGAATCTTCTCGTTGAATTTGGATACCAAGATAAAGTTTCTGACATTCATATAGAACCTGAAGAAAAAGACTCATTGGTAAGATTTCGTATAGATGGTGTCTTGCACGATGTATTATTTTTCCCCAAAAATATGCACGATAGAATAATTTCGAGAATCAAAATCCTCTCCAAACTTCGTACTGATGAGCATCTAAGTCCACAGGACGGAAAAATGCGTATAAAGCTAGAGCAGGAAGACTTGGACATTCGTGTATCAATCCTACCCATTGCTGACGGTGAAAAAGCGGTGCTTAGACTTCTCGCATCACGCTTTAGACAATTTTCCCTTATTGACCTTGGAATGAATGAACAGGATTTGAAAAAAGTTACCGCAGCATACAATAAATCATACGGTATGGTTCTATCAACCGGACCAACGGGAAGTGGCAAAACCACTTCAATATACGCGATTCTCAAAATACTTAATACTCGTGAAAAAAATATTACAACTATTGAAGACCCGGTTGAATACAGGATTAAAGGTGTTAATCAAATCAATGTAAATACAAAAACGGACCTCACTTTCGCAAATGGACTGCGTTCAGTATTGCGACAAGACCCTAACATTGTATTTGTTGGAGAAATTAGAGATAGCGAAACAGCAGGCATTGCGGTGAATGCAGCACTTACTGGCCACTTGGTTCTTTCGACTCTACACACAAATGATGCTGCAACCGCCCTCCCGCGTCTTATAGACATGAAAGTCGAACCGTTTCTTGTTGCATCAACTGTTAATATTATCATCGCCCAAAGGCTCGTAAGAAAAATTTGCGATATGTGCAGAATTTCTTATGACATCAATAAAACAGAACTCATCAAAAACCTCCCTGCTGACATCATTCACAAACACTTCGGAGAAAAAACTGAAGTCAGACTCTACAGAGGAAGAGGATGTAAAATCTGTCACTCAACAGGATATTCAGGACGACTTGGAATCTTTGAGGTACTTGAGGTTTCCAAAGATATTAGAACTCTTATTACAGAGAAAAATGATTCAGATGTAATTACAAAGCAAGCAATAAAAGAAGGCATGACTACCATGTTAGATGATGGTCTCAATAAAGTAGCACGCGGCGTTACGACAATTGAGGAAGTTCTTCGTGTTACAAAGGTGGAAAGCATATGAATATCTTTAATAACAGTGACTCAAAACATCTTCGTATTTCAAATACAGAAAAGATGGGTCTTATTAGCAATTTGGCAACAATGCTATCAGCTGGAATTCCAATTTTAGAAGTTGTCGATTCACTTCTCGAAGATTCGAAAGGAAGTCAAAAAAAATTGCTTGACTCCTTAAAGAGTGACTTAATTCAAGGCAATCATGTGTCAACAGCACTTGAAAAGTTTCCAAATATTTTCGACAAAATTACAGTAAATCTCATAATGGCCTCTGAAGAAGCAGGCACTCTTGATATTACTCTTACGGATTTGAAAGAAACCATAAAAAAAGAGGCTGAATTTCGAGATAAAATAAAAGGCGCTCTTACCTACCCAATCATGATTCTCTTAGTTTTTGGTGGTGTACTACTGATGATTCTAGTAGTCGTAGTTCCTAAAATTTCTTCGATTTTTTTGCGACTTAATGTACCGCTTCCGGTACCAACAAAAATATTAATTTTTCTCTCTCAGGCAATCTTGCAATATACAATTCCAGTTATTGTCATAACCATTGCGCTTATAGCCGGACTATTTATTTTATACAGAAGCAAAAAATCTCTTTTTCTCAACGTCCTTTTTGCACTTCCTCTCATTTCAACATTGGCAAAACAAATCGATCTTACAAGATTTGCCCGTAGTTTGTTCTTGCTTCTCAACGCAGGACTTCCTATTTCCTCAGCACTCGAGTTGACTCAAGAAGTTGTCTTGAAAAAAAACGTTAAAAAAGCAATTATTCACACGAAAGATGTAGTCTTGGCAGGTAAAAAACTCTCAGAAGGACTGAAAGACGCAAAAGATGTATTTCCAAATATCATGATTAAAATATCTGAAGCGGGTGAGAAAAGCGGTTCGCTGGACAAGTCTATGCAGGATGCTGCTGACTATCTTGATTATCAAGTCTCAAATACGCTAAAAACAGTAACGACGCTACTTGAACCGATTATGCTTATATTTGTCGGTATCCTCGTCGGTGGAATGATGTTAGCAATTATTGCCCCTATATATGGGCTTATTGGACAAGTTGGACCACGATGAAACGCAATAACAGACAAAGCGGCATTACAATGGTTGAGATACTCATCGTAACCGGAATTATTGTTTTGCTTTTTACTATTTCGACAATTAGCTTATTAAATATTAGGGTATCATCATCTACTTCTGCCTCAACAAATGTCCTTATTTCTGACATTAAAGCGCAGCAGATAAAGGCTCTTGCAGGGGATACTGAAGGGCGAGGGGTACCTGATAATTATGGGGTGAAGATTCAAAGCAACAAATATACTCTCTTTCATGGAATTTCCTATTCTGCATCTGAAAACACAAATTTTGACGTTCCTGTTGAAACAGGATATCAGCTGAGCACAACATTCCCAGATGCTACTATTCTTTTTGTACCAAAGAGTGGAGAGATTGAAAATTTTACTTCAGGACAAAATTCAGTGACACTTACCAATACGTCAACGGGACGAACGAAAACGATACAATTTAATAAATACGGAACAATAATAAGTTCAAATTAACATGAAGGTAATAAACTTTCAAAGCGGAGCGCTTCTCATCGAAATACTTTTAGTCATTGCTCTGGCGGCAATAATGCTGCCGGCACTTCTTACCGGACTCTTCACTTCCTCACAAGGAAAAGCACAACAAAAACAACGAGTTGAAGCGGTCGCGCTGCTAAAAGAGGGCGAGGAAATTGTTCGAAATATTAGAGAAAAGGACTGGTCAAGCTTTTCAACCAACGGGACATATCATCCCGTTACCTCAAATAACGCGTGGGATTTTGCTTCCGGAAGTGAAATTATTAATGGCATTACCAGAACAATTACCATTTCTGATGTGTACCGAGATGCTAATGGCGTTTTAGTAACAAGCGGAGGCACTATAGATCCATCTTCAAAAAGAGTTTATATTCAGCTAAGCTGGGGAGACCCATATCCCTCCTCGGTTGATTCCACAATTTTTGTAACACGACACCTTAGTAACGCAGCAAACACCCAGACCACGCTTGCAGAGTTTTCGGCAGGAACTACTGTTAACACTGACATTGTTAATACAAGCGGTGGTGAGATTACGCTCTTAAGTAACAACAAGGCAAAATGGTGCTCGCCATCACTTTCAAGTGCCACAATCTCTCTTCCTGATGGTCCTCCCGTCGCTGTTGCTGCAACTGTTAGTGCATCAGTTACCAATCCAAACAGCGTTTTTGTTGCTACTGCCCCAACTACAGCAACCTCAGTAAAGCTGGCATTTGTTCATGTCACTGCGAATGCAGACCCACCCGTTCCATCGCTAAAAGGCATTTTTACTCTTGATGCAGCCCAATACAGCGCACCCGGTCTTATCCCATCAGGAGTAGGTCTTGATAACAATTTTAAAACAAACGATGTGAAATACTATAAATCTTCCAGTGGAAAGATGTATGCACTTTTAGCAACCGATAAGCCTGACACTGAAATCGTAGCGGTTCTCGTTGACGATAATGACTCTTCAAATGACAATACAAATAACGGTGAATACCAAGACTATGTAAATGGAATATATAAATACTGGACATTCTTTAATACGTCACTATATAGTCCATCAACTGTATTGAGTACACCTCTGGAAGACCCCTCTGGTAACAGTGCTGATTCTGGCGGTGATGGGGACGGATTTGCTTCAAATTCGACAAGAGCATATTCCGACAACTCTTCATTTGCTGTTGACTCCAATAGTGGAAATAATACCGGCACCAACTGTACAGGAGGTGACAAAGATAAGCACCGATATTACAATTATGGCTTTAACGTACCGTCTGGAGCAACCATACACGGCATTGAAGTTCATTTAGATGCTCGGGTTGACAGCACAAGCAATTCCCCCTTTATGTGCGTACAGCTTTCATGGGATGGAGGAAGCACATGGACAACAACAAAGAGCACCTCGACTCTTACGACGAATGAAGCAACCTATACATTAGGAGGGGCTTCAGACAACTGGGGACGTACATGGAATAATGGAGAGTTTTCAAATTCAAATTTTCGTGTTCGGGTCATAAATGTTGCTAGCAGTACTTCCAGAGATTTCTCCCTCGACTGGGCACCAGTTAAAGTGTACTATTCTGGTGGATCTCTCAATGACCAAGCTCCTTTTGGATACGGTGCCACCTCTGTGGCTGTTCTAGGAAACATGGGATATATGTCATCCGGCGGCTATCTGTACACATTTGACCTTTCAAATATTGATAGTAAAACAACGGCAAGCGGACTTGATATGGTGGGGTGTCGAATTCAGTTGGATGGATATGATTGCAACCCTGGTTCAGGAACGAATCGAAAATACTCTGCTGGCCAAACCGGAACTTCTTGGGGAGACACCACATCACCAGCTCACAATGACTGTTCTGATGGAGGAAATATTGAATTGTATGCTAGTAATGATATTTACCCTGTACAGGTTGGGGCAAATACCTATGTGTATGTAGCAGTCGGTGCCGGTACAAATCCGGAATTTGATATTGTCAATGTATCAAGCATCCCAGATGGTAATTCCTCACCTGCTATTAGCAATTCAAGTTGTGGAAGAATATCAGGCGGAAATGCAAGTTGGAAAGTAGGAGGAACTTTTGATTTTAATTCGAACTCAGGCACTGAAGAAGCAGCCAATTCGGTATTCGCTAATTCGGACGGCACCAGAGCATACATATCATCAAATGGTGGAATTGACGGAAACGGTGATGGGCAAGGTGACAGTAAGCAGTTTTATATCCTCAATACTTCCACCAAAACAGCTCCTGCTTTTCTTTCAGGAACACCATCGTCCGGACCTAGCTCTGGATTCTATTATGGGACTGGTGCAAATGCCCAACAATATCCACGCCGCTCACTTACCGTATTAAATGGTCAAAGAGCAGTACTCGTTGGAAAAGACGGAATAACAGACGCGAATGACGCTGAAGAATATCAGGTACTTAACATTAACAATGAAGCAACCCCTCTTTACTGCTCAGGCATTGATTTTGACCAAGGATTTAATGATTTAACTTCAGTATCAGAAGCTGATACCGATAATTTCGTGTACATGGTCGCAAATACAACCGTTAATGAGTTAAAAATAATTCAAGGAGGTCCGGATGGTACCTATCTTGAATCAGGTACCTATGAATCTTCAACACAAGATATCGGCTCAGTAGTTGCACTGAATAGGCTTACTACCACAACCTCTCTTCCTGCAAATACAAATATTTTGTATCAAGTTGCTGCTACACTTCCAATAAGTGGCTCTTGTAGTGGTGTTTCTTTTAATTACGTTGGCCCAGATGGAACTGCAGGCAGCTATTTTCCATCAACAGGAGGCCAAATACCATTTAGTAGCTCGGGTGGATTTGTAAATCCAGCTCAATGCGTGCGCTACAAAGCTTTTCTTTCAACTACTGACTACAATGTTACACCTCAACTTCTTGATGCATCCATAAACTATTCACCATGAAAAACATAATTAGGTTACAGGTTACAGGTTACAGGTTACAGAAGCTTCAATTATGTACCAAGCGTCTTTTTCTTCGACTGCAACCTAAAACCCGCAACCTAAAACCTGAAGCTGGATTTACATTAGTTGAGCTCATAATTTACATGGGGCTTTTGACGATGCTTATCCTCATATTTACTCAAATTTTTACCTCAATACTAGACAACCAATTAAGCTCTGAGAGTAACTCGCAAGTTGCTGAAGACGGGAGATATATATATTCACGGTTTATATATGACGTAAACCGAGCACAAGCCATTACACTACCCGCAAATCTAGGAGATAGCTCATCAAGCCTTGTTCTAACTATCGACGGCCAAACATATACCTATGCTTCAGACTCAGGCAATTTAATTATTACAGACCCATCAGGCTCAAATGCTTTGAATGGATTTGGAACGAAAATCTCAGACTTACAATTTACAAGAATTGGAAATGTAAATGGAAAGCATACCGTAAAAATCAACTTTACTATTGTAAGCAATATTTCCCTTCATGGAACTTCTGAGTTAAAAGTTTTTCAAACAACAGCAGGACTAAGATGAAAAAAAATATACATACCAACAAAGGGCAAACACTAATAATTCTACTTATGTACATGATTATCGCAATTATTGTAACAACCGCATCAGTTGCCCTTGTCATTAATAATTCACGAGGAACTGACAAGTTGTATCAGGGCACAAACGCACTTGATATTGCAGAAAGTGGTGCCGAAACTGCTATGATTAAATTACTGAGGGATCCGAATTTTGCCGGTGAAACGCTTACCATCGGTTCTGGTCAAGCAGTCATTACTGTATCTGGAACCAACCCAAAAACGGTATTGTCAAAAGGAACGCTTAATAATTTTACAAGAACCATACAGGTTACTGTTGATACAAGCGGCAACACCGTAACGGTTACCTCTTGGAAGGAAATATAAAATGGATTTTTCAAAAAAACAACCAGCACTATTATATTTAGACGTTAACGGCTTTTATTTTTATGAATCGGGTACCTCCTCTGTTGTTAGCATGGGATTTTTACCAGAATCGGTCAAAGATATGGATGTAATCAATCCAACAACGCTTGAAAACCAAGTAAAAGCCTTTATCGAGCAAGGAAAAATCACTCCATGCAATATTTCCATTATTCTTTCACCAAATCTTATATTTGAGAAAGAAATTCTAGTAACAGATGTTGAAAAACAGAAAGTCGAAATTGCCCACTATCTCGATAATCTTCCATTTGAGAATGTTGCATCATCAGACACGCCTCTGGAAAAAGGGGTTAAGGTATTTGCCGTAAATGAAGAACTTTTTACATCGCTTCACACTGCATTTTCAAAATTTGGCTCAGCTGTTGAAAATGTAATTCTATACAGCTCGTTAGGAAACGACGCGCAATTAATTAACAATTTAACACCCGAAAACGCAAACCTTCTCATTAAGAAAATGGACAAACTAAAGCAACTAAGCCTCCTAAAACAGAGGCCTAAAACAACTCCAACTCCTGAGCAAAAGCCGACTGAGGCAACAGCAAAGAAAAAGCAAAGCCCACGAATCTACGTAATGGCTGTCTTTTTATTGGTTCTCTTAGGGATACTTGGATACATGCTCCTCACTTTGAAGTAGAAAGTATGCACAAATTAATTAGAACTTCCCTATTGACAAGATTTTTCAATTATGATTATCTAAATACAGATATGAAATCTGCCCGTTTCAAAAATTCCCAATCTGGTTTTACCCTCATTGAATTATTGGTTGTTATCGGTATCCTTGCCGTTCTTCTGGCTATTACTCTTATTGCAATCAACCCAGCACGACAGTTCTCACAGGCAAATAATACAAAACGAAGCAGCGATGTTAACGCAATCTTGAATGCTGTAGGACAATATGCAGCCGACAACAAAGGAACGCTTCCAGCCGGAATCACCACTTCAGCTCTCACCATTCAGAAAAGTGCAACTCCAGCAAATGATGCTGATATTTGCGCTTCACTTGTAACTCAATATATGGCTGCACTTCCGGTTGACCCATTAACAAACAATGGAACGCCAGTAACTGATTGCGCAAACAACTACAATACTAACTATACAATCGTCAGATCTGCAGCTGACAATAGAATCACTGTTACAGCTCCTGCAGCAGAATTAAGCCAAACAATATCTGTTACTCGCTAATCTATGAACAAGAAATTCAAATATTCATCGGATGGTTTTACCCTCATTGAATTATTGGTTGTTATCGGTATCCTTGCCGTTCTTCTGGCTATTACTCTTATTGCAATCAACCCAGCACGACAGTTCTCACAGGCAAATAATACAAAACGAAGCAGCGATGTTAACGCAATCTTGAATGCTGTAGGACAATATGCAGCCGACAACAAAGGAACGCTTCCAGCCGGAATCACCACTTCAGCTCTCACCATTCAGAAAAGTGCAACTCCAGCAAATGATGCTGATATTTGCGCTTCACTTGTAACTCAATATATGGCTGCACTTCCGGTTGACCCATTAACAAACAATGGAACGCCAGTAACTGATTGCGCAAACAACTACAATACTAACTATACAATCGTCAGATCTGCAGCTGACAATAGAATCACTGTTACAGCTCCTGCAGCAGAATTAAGCCAAACAATCACTGTCACACGGTAATTCTTTCATATGAAGATTGCCTCCTCTAAGAAATCCAGTTCAGGATTTACACTCATTGAACTTCTCGTTGTTATCGGTATTCTTGCAGTTCTTCTTGCAATTACCCTTATTGCAATCAACCCAGCAAGGCAATTCGCTCAAGCCAACAACACAAAAAGAGCAAGTGATGTAAATGCTATTCTGAATGCTATTGGGCAATATGCTGCTGATAATAAAGGGCTGCTCCCAGCCGCAATCACAGCAACGCCAACTGAAATAAGGGGTACAGCTGGTGGCGCTGACCTATGCCCCACCCTTATGACTCAATATCTTGCGGGCATTCCAGTGGATCCGCAGACCAATAATGGAGACCCCGTTACCACATGCAACAATACGTATTTGACTAACTATTGGGTGTCTAGAAGCGCAGCTGATAGCAGGGTTACAGTGACTGCCCCTGGGGCACAACTTTCACAAACAATATCTGTTACTCGATAATAAAACTAAAACCAACCGTGTTTTTTAGATTGCTCTTCAAACTCTTGTAACAGTTGTTTTTGTTTGGAATTTAACTTCTTTGGTATTTCAACAACGATTCTTACGTAGTGATCTCCATAAGAATTACCACTTAAGTGCTTTACCCCTTTTCCTTTCATTCGAATGAGTGCTCCTGACTGGGTTCCGTCAGGGATTTTTAAATTAACCATTCCCTCAAGTGTTTGTATTTTTTCAACCCCACCTAGTGCTGCACGAATCATAGAAATGCTTGCTTCAGTAACAATATCGTATCCTTCTCTTCTAAAGTAAGAGTGAGGCTTTACTTGTACCACAATATCAAAATCGTCAAATCGAATTGTTGAACCGTCATTTACTCCTGCAGGTATTTTTATATCCTTATTTTTGCCCTGCATGGTAATTTTTTTTGTCACACCTTTAATTGCATCCATAAATTCTATTTGCATAGAGTATGCTGGTTTCCTTCTCCCAAATGGAGATGCTCCCCCACCACCAAAAAATTGTTCAAAGATATCAAATGGATCTGAAAATCCCCCTGCCTGTCCTCCAAAATCAAATCCGCCTTGTCCCTGTTGTCCGTCATTTGAGTAATATGAATATGAGAAAGGTCCTTGACGCCCAGTTGCTCCTCCGAATGGACCACCACCACCCGCTCCGGCAAAACCAGCATCTCCAAACTGATCGTATTGCGACTTCTTTTGAGGATTTCCAAGCACCTCATAAGCCTGATTTATTTCCTTAAACTTTTCTTCTGCTTCTTTTGATTTATTTTTGTCAGGGTGAAACTCAACCGCTAATTTACGGTATGCCTTTTTAATTTCTTCAGGGGTAGCACCTTTTGACACCCCAAGGGTTTGGTATGGATCTTTCATAGGATTAAATAACTAGATAGTTAAATAGCTCAAATGGCTTTTTAAGCCATGTAACCATTTGACAATATAACTATTCCAACGGTTATACTGTTTTCTTCTCGTATTTTAGCATTCCTAGAACCTAATTGCCAGCATTCTGGTCAACTATAGTTCTTCACAGACAAGTGGACATATTTGAATAGCGTTTGGATTGCCCGCTGCGCACACTGGATCATAATGACAAGAATAGTAGACAATAGGCGTCGGAGTTGGTGTAGGAGAACCAACTATTATTAACGAAGGGGTCGGAGTTAGAGTAGGTGTTGCTTCTGTAGTTGAAGGTGAGGGACTTATTGTTGTTTCAGGACTTGGAGATACAGAAGTTCCTGGAGATCCTGCAACGGTTGGTGTTGCCGTTGGTAAAGACGTCCCAGTAGAACAATTCTGAATTGCCTTTAGAATATTAAGTCGTGGTCCAATTACCCTGTCAGTCGTTATTGTGTCAGCATTATTCACAAGGCAATCCTTTATCTGTGAGGGGTTAAGCGAGGGATTTACCGATAATAACAGTGCGCCAGCACCTGCAGCTATGGGGGAGGCCATTGATGTTCCTGAACAATATCCCACACCATCAGTGCTCGTTCCAAAATTACTGTCTCCACACGAAGCATCTACACTTTTACCCCTTAGAAAGGTTGCAAGAATACTAACTCCAGGAGCAGCTATACTCACCTTACCCCCAAAGTTAGAAAAAGAAGCACGAGTATCGCTTGATGTCGAGGCTCCGACTGTAATAACGCCTTGACAAGAGGCCGGCGAGACAATAACAACATCTCTATTGTCGTTTCCCGCACTAACAAAAACGCTTACCCCTTTGGATACTGCGTATGAAATAGCTGACTGATAGTTACTACCGGCAGAACAAGGCTGTGAGTGCGGAGCAGGAGTTCCCAAACTCATGTTAATTACTTTTGCACCATTGTCTGAAGCATATGCAATTGCCCTTGCAATATCGACTTCCTGACAATCAGTTGCTGAACAAACTTTTAAAGGCATTATCCTAACATTCCAATTCACCCCAACAACACCCTGTCCATTGTCTCCAACTGCTCCAATGGTTCCAGCGACATGCGTGCCATGCCCAACGTCATCTTGTGGATTGCCATCATTATTTGCAAAGTCGTATCCTGTTATTATGTGTGACATTAAATCCGGATGCGAAAGATCAACGCCAGTATCAAGAACTGCTGCAATAATTGATGCAGAGCCAATCGTTGTGTCCCATGCACTAGGAGCACTTATTTTTGCTGGCCATCCCATAGCAGGGTAATTTGTATCATTTGGCGTCTTGAATATTTTAGAAATAAAGTTTGGTTCCGTTGATTCTAAGAAATCAACGCTAGAAAGTTCTTCTTGCGCTTTTGTAATGGAACTTCCTTTCTTTAATGTAAAAATATAAAAAGCATCTAACTGAGAATCCTCTGTTATAAATTCTCTTTCAAATGACTCTACTCCAGCTTGTTTTAACTGGTATTCAATAAGCGCTTTCTTTTCTTCAGGCGTTACATCTCCGACAACTTTAGTTGCCAAGTCATCGATTTTTTGTACCCGTCTACCAATCAGGTGTTCTTTTTTTTCATTTCGAATTGCTATTTCTTTTTCAAGCACATACGGAATGTATCCTTCTCTGAATTTTACTATTAACTCGTCCGGTACGTAAGGAGCTGTAGGTGGAATAGTTACGTGCTGATTTTTATCCGCATCTAGGCTAATTTTTTTGGCACGCGCAACGACCACAAGCGAAAAACTACTTACCACCAATAAGGCGATGAAAATACCTAATAAAACGAGTGCTCTTTTTTGAGTTATGTGTTTAGAAAATTGAATTTTTAACATTAGCTTCTGCATTCTCTATCTCAGGAAGAGCGTAAATTTTTTCCGCTACTTGCTGTAGCGAAATTGGAGAATTAAATTTTATTAGATAATAATTTTTAAGTTTTGCATCAGTCGAATCTTTGTAAAGTTTTTCTTGCGACATTAAACCAATTGAGCTTAGAACCTCATCAATTCTCTTTTTAGATTCAAGATCCGTATTCTCTTCTGGGTTTTTTCCATCCGCATATACAATGATGAGCTCACCTTGTACTGACACTTCTGTCGGAAAGGGAGGGAGAGTAGGCTTTGATATTTTTGGAGATTCTATTACTTTTCCTTTTGTTCCACCTACTGATGAGAGCATAAATGGGAGAAAAACTATCATTGCAATAACACCAAGAACTATCAACTTTCCCAAAATTGAAAGATTTTGAAATATTTGAATTAATTTTGAGAAGACATTCATGCTGCTACTTGGTCAGTTACTTGCGACGCATTCATTTCCATTCCAGTTGCATTAAATGGATTAAATGGGGGAGGTGCTATTGGATTTTGGACTGTTGCATACGGGTCTGTAATCATCCCATTTTGAGCAGGAGGTGGTGGTGACGCTACTGATTGAGGCATCTGAACTTGACTAGGCTGAACCACATCCTGTTGGACATTTGGAAGTGAAGGATTTACAACACTATTTGTGTTTGTATCAGATTGCATAGGAACAGTAGCGGTCTTTTTGAAAATATATTCTTGCTTTGCTTCGTCATAATCAACGAGAATAGTGTCCCCCAAAACATAGGCTTGGCTTATTATTTGTATACTAATAGGATTTTCTATCGCTGTTTGTATGAGTCGTCTGAGCGGTCTTGCACCATATACTGGATCAAAGCCCTCTTCTCCCAAAACCTCAAGCGCCTTATCGGTTATCTCTAAATTGAATCCCTGTTCCTTAAGAAGCTTTGTTGTTTTTCCAATTCCTAGCTTTGCAATTTGCTTCATATCACCTTTCACAAGTGGTTTAAAAATTACTACTCCGTCAAACCTATTTACTAATTCCGGTCTGAAAAACTTAGTGAGTTCTTCCATCAATTTTTTCGATAATTCACCAAACATTTTTTGCATCGCCGGATCATTAGCAACCTTTGGAACACTTTGTACTGCACCATTTATACTTACGACTGAATTTCCCGGAGCACTTGCAACAACTTGGGCTGATGGAGTTATAGGTTGGGTTTGAGTTTGCATATTACCACCTGTCCCGTTATTATCCTTTTGTTCTTTTGACTTCACCAAAGTATCTTGAATGAGAGAGCTTCCAATATTTGAAGTGCATATAACAATAGTATTTTTAAATGAAATTGTATTTCCCTTATTGTCAGTCAGTCTTCCATCCTCTAAAAGCTGCAAGAGAATATTGAACACATCTGGATGAGCTTTTTCAACCTCATCAAGCAGCACTATCGAATATGGTTTTGCTCTCACAGCCTCTGTAAGCTGCCCACCCTCTTCATATCCTACATAACCAGGGGGTGCACCGATTAATTTTGCGACCTCATGCTTCTCCATATATTCTGACATATCAAGCCTTACCATCGCATCATCTTTTCCAAAAAGAATTTCTGCAAGCGTCTTTGCTAATTCTGTTTTACCTACTCCGGTTGGACCTAAGAAAATAAATGAAGCAATAGGACGATTGGCTGCTGCAAGCCCAATGCGGCCCCGCCTCACGGCTTCAGCTACTGCTGAAACAGCTTCCTGTTGATCTATAAGTCTTTCATGAATAAGGTCTTCTAATTTTAGGAGTTTTTTGCCTTCATCCTCAGTAAGCTTTGTTACCGGTACCCCCGTCCAGTCACTAACAACTTTCTCTATATCTGTTCTTTTAACCTCAGTGTCTTGACGCTTCCCCTCTGCGTGTCTCAGTTTTACTTCAGCAGCCGCTTCATCAAGCAGATCTATCGCTTTATCAGGAAGATATCTTTCTCCAATATATTTTTTAGAAAGTTTTACAGTATTCTCTACGGCTTCATCAGTTACTGTAACATTATGAAACTTTTCATATTTAGGCTTTAGCACCGTAACCATTTGAATTGCACGCTCTTCATCGGGCTCGTCTACCAATATCGACTGAAATCTTCTTTGAAACGCTTTATCTTTCTCAAAATATTTTCTAAATTCAGCGGTAGTTGTTGTACCAATCATTTGCAATTGTCCTCGTGCAAGATAAGGCTTTACAATATTTGAGGCATCCATAGCTCCATCCGTATCTCCAGCTCCAATGAGAGTATGAATTTCATCAATAAAAAGAATTAGCTTACCACCAGAAAGCTGCACTTCCTTAATTACATTTTTTAGTCTCTCTTCAAATTCACCCCTGTGTGATGCGCCAGCAATAAGAGAGGCAAGGTCAAGTTGAATTATTTTCTTATCCTTTAATTGTTCTGGTACCGTTCCGTCTACAATTTTTTGAGCCAATCCCTCAATGACAGCTGTTTTTCCAACACCTGCCTCACCAATGATAATTGGATTATTTTTTGAACGTCTTAATAGAATGTGCACCAAACGTTCAATTTCTTTATCTCTGCCAACTACAGGGTCTAGCTTGCCCTGCTTTGCCTCATTTGTCAGATCGATTCCAAATTGCTCTAGAACACTTTTCTTTCCTGTAGCATACGTTGTGTTTTTTGACAAAACCTTCTCAACACCTTCTTTTTGAATCCCCTTTGAAGTAAGGAAATCCCCTGTTGATTGTGATGAAAAAAGAGCCATAACTAAGTCTTCAGGAGTTATAAAGCTTGAACCCCTGTTTTTTGAAAAAGTAAATGCAGAATCAAAAATCTGTTGTGAAGCATCACTTAAAATTGGTACACCGGTAAAAGTGCCGTTTACTATTTTACTTTGAATTTCTCGAGCAAGACTTCCAACATCAACGGAAAATTGACCAAGAAGTTTAAAAACCTCCCTGTCATACAAAAGACCCAAAAGTAAAACGTCGGGCTCAATTACTCCCAAATGAGCGCGCTTTGCTTCTTCTTGCGCCTGTTGAAGGACTTGATTTGAACGAGCATCTAAATGCGATAGGGCTGTTACATTTTGTCTTTTCTCAGGATCCATCCCCACTCCTTGTTGTGCTGGCATTTGCCCTACAGGCTGGCTGGTTAATTGGCCGGTTTGGTTCTGTTGAACCATTGGGTTAACATTCAGATTTTGTGTACCCATTCCGCCCAATTGAGGCGTTACGCCCTGTTGGGGGACTTGAATGAGATTTGGCTCAATCTCATCGTCTCTTTTTGCGTTAAATAAGTTACCAAACATATGTATTAATAATTATATGCATTCCCAAAATATTGCACAACTCAGACAAACTATATTAAACCTCCTTTTTGGGTTCATTCTCTGACTCTAATGACCTCTCTTCTTCAGGGACAATTTCTTGATGCATAACCATATCATTCTTAGCTGCCTCAGAACGAGAAGACGCTTCAACCATGGTATCCTCATCTTCGCGTTTCTTATCAATATCTGCAATAACTGACTTACCAGCCTCCATTTTAGCCTTTAGATAAGCAACTACCTCATTCTTTGAAAATCCTCCAACTAAAAGAAATGGAAGAATATTTGCAACCATTTCCATCCCCTTATCGACGTTTGATTGCTCTGGGGATGAAAGTAAATTAATGGTTTCAGTGATTTTTTCTATATCATTTGAGATCCATGTATGCTTGTCTGCTGAGACCCCATCTGCTGACTTTGGTGCATCCATATTTTGATAGTTTTCTACCCACAATTTCTTAACCTCTTCGTACTCCTCAATACTTACCTGCTGAACCTTGTTGACTGTTGGAAGAGTGACACCTGCGGCAGTAGTTTCTGTTTGAGGAAGTATCTCTGTTGCGATTTCATTACCCTTCTTCTTTTCTGAGACCAATAGCTCCTTTAGCTTTTCTATTACGGATTGTTTCTCTGTCTCTGTCACAGTTTGACTTGTTATTTTTTCACTTGTTTCCAAAACTGAAGTTGCCAACTGACTGCCTTTTTCTTTCTCTTTTTCAAGAGCATCTTTGATGTGCAATATCTTCTCTTTATCAGAATGAGAAATAATTGTTGTTGGATTTGCCAACTGTCTCAATACTTGAGTGAGCTGAGTTGAGGCATTGATAGCTTGGTGAGACGAGGAAACCTTGGTAGCATTAAGGATTGAACCCGCAAGACTATCTCCTTTTTGCTGCTGCGTGACAAGTTTTTCCTTAATAGTCGTATAACGGTCACGGTCAGCGCTCATACCAACAATGGTTGGCTTTGATATCTTTTCAAGTGTATCCGTAAATCGGCTGACCTCTTGCTTTACTGTTGTATTATTTGAAATCATTGATGTTTCATATCTCGCAATATCTCTCATCTTTGGTACTGAAAGATTTGCAAGACGCATAACATCCTTTGTCTCCCTAACAGTCGAAGTATTAGAAAGCTGTTCAGAACGCAACACACTTTCGCTTCGCGAGGTAGGAATCTGCATGGACTTTTTATTAAAGAAAGGCAAGGACTTCGCCAGTCCCATACTCCCAGGCATGGTGGGTGGCTGTCCGGGTGGTGTTGGCGAAGGTCCACCCAAAGACCTATTCAGCCATGGAATATTTTGTGTGGTAATTTTCTTATATACGGGATTTTCTGTAATAGAAACATTATTGAGATAATCAAGAAAAATTTGCAAAAGCAAGAAAGGGAGCAGTATCACAACCCAAAGCATAAGAAGCGCTACTACATACAGCGCAAAAGTATCACGCAAATTCACAGAATTATTAATTCCAATTTGCTGACCGGGCCCCCCTATCAAAATATTAATTGCAGTTGGATATACATAATCAGTTCCAGGAATTCTTCCAGCACTTAGAAAGTCAAAGTTAAGCGGAATCCTATCTCGCCACATAACGACGAGCCCGTGAAGAAAAAGAGCAAACAATGGCGCATACAATAGCCATCTAAAAAATTCGCCAACCCAAATTTTTGCTGTGTTTCTTACCGGTCTGAAAAAGAGCAACAGTGGAAAAATCGGCGAGACAATAATGAAAAACCACATGATAATTTTTCTAATGAGTAGCAACCCAGTCATAACGTAGTAAGTAATTGCTGTAAGCTTAACCAGTAAAAGAGAAATGAATGCAGACTCGTCAAACTCTATGCCAAGTTGACGAAAACCAGTAAAAGACTTGTAATCAAATGCTATGAATAGTAAGTCTTTTGGCTCTATGAGTCTATTTACTGTTGGGTTAGTTAAGTCTGGTACTCTAAGAAAAAATCCTTGAACCACATCAACTGTTTGGTATAAAAATCTTACGATTGCAAAAGAGAAAAAGATAAGCAAAACAACCATCATAAATCTCGGAATAAATTTCACAATGGTGAGATTTTGGCCTCGAGTTATTATCATGACAAATGCAGCACCGAGTACAAAAAGGCCAAGAACTGAATATACAATTACCGTTATTGAAAACCAAAATTTCTGTAAAGGATTTGTGGGATTTGTCTCAGAAATATTAATCCAATTGTAGTTTTTGAGTGTCCATTCAAGAAAATCATTTGCACGAGTGGCCGTTTTACCTACAAAAGTAACCTCTTGGTCTTTGACCCACTTTCCTTCAATTGGAGCCGGAGTCGTTCCAACCCCTACACCCGCTCCAGGGGATGTCGTTGGGGTTGCCGTTGGTTCAGGCTGAGCATAAATATTAGAACCATTTGACACAATTAAGAAAAGGGCAGTAAAAGTAAATATAATGGACAGAATTTTTTTCATAGATTATGCATTAAATCCAGGAATTTGAAGAATATCACCAGTAATTACTTGAATAAAAACAAACCCAAAAATTGCTAACAAAATTCCGATAATTGCGTATAAAATAAAACCCTTACCTTTTTGAAGCGCAGAAGGATCCCCCCGAGAAGTTAAAATGTAATATCCACCAATTATGATGAAAAGCACACCCACCATTCCGATAAGAGCGAGACCAAATCCGTAGAATTTTTGGACAAATCCGGCTGGGTCATCGGGCACACAGCCAAAGTCAGTTAGTATCTCATTATCAAGGCAGGCCATACCGTATTATCGTATCATTTTGGAAGCTAAAAAAGCAATATTTTGAGGGTTTTAATTATCGAAAACGGCACCCCATGAAACAACCGTCAACCCATCTCTTTTGATGGAACGAGAAGTTGGGTTAACAAGTGATACTTCAGGCTGAGTTTTATATTTTTTGACATAGAACACCAAAGACGTGTAAGACGTGGGAAGTGGAGTAACTGAAAAATCAAGCAATACCTCACTTTGATCACTTGGTAATGTCGACAATACGATATTGGAGGCTCCCAAAACCTGTGGCAATAAATAATCAACCACGTCCCTACTTTCCTGCTCATTCAAGCCAACCATAAGAGCATATTGTCTGATTCCATCGATGAAATTACTTGCAGAAATAATCCATCCTGAATTTGGCATATCTATACGACCACGAGGAAATAGAAAATCAATTTTTCGCGCGCTCTGACCATCACCAAAGGTCAACTTACCTTTTGCATCTGCAGTAAATTCCCAAAGTCCATTTGTAAGAGCTGGGACTGCTGTCTTACTATCTATTGCTGTGTTCGGTTTTACACTAACCTGTTGCATAACTGGACTATATATATAAACAGGACAAGCTTCACAAGCCTCATAATTTGGGTATCCCTTTTTCTCCCACTCCGCTTCACACTCTGAACGGGGATTTTTCCTTTCTCTTTTCGGCTCAACTGGCTCGAATGTTTGAAGCTGGAGTTGTTTTACGTGTTTTTCAATATCAGTTGCAAGCTTTTTATCTCTTTCGATACCTATTTTTTCTTCAGCAAGCTTTGGAAGTAATGATATGAATTCAAAATCAGTATAAGGACTTGGAGAAATTGTACTAACAGTTTCTTTTGTTTCCAAATCAATCACGCGTATTGTTGTAAGTTTATTCTTATACCCTGATGGCCCTACCCCAACCCCCGTTCCTAGGTTACCCCGAAATGTATTTTCCTCACCTACAAAAAGTGCCATGTGACTGTTTTTCAACTTTCCAACTGACAAGATTCTAAAACGAGAATCAGTCGCCATCTCAAAAACCACCTTTTTCTCAAATGATCCATCGCTCTTTCTTGTAATGGTCTGAATAGTGCTTGGAACCAATGCAGTTCTACCATTAACTACATCCAGCGTATATACCTCTGAAGCAATTATTAGGTCACTTGAGAGACTCCCTGATACATAAACTGGGTGCTTATAATGTTCTCCTTCATTTCCGGGAGCCACAATGGTATTTGTACCAGAAGATACATCATAAACTTTTGCTATATTTGTATTAACAATTGACTGACGAGTACTATCTTTGTCTCCATCAGCAGGTAACTTTGAATTGCTAGATTCAAATGCAGTATAGAGGAAATATTTTTCCTCAAACAAATATGGCTTACTATTATAGGTATCAACCGGCAGAAGTGATTCCATTTTTTCATTTTTAAATCCGTAATACAATGCATAACTACTTGGAATCATCGCATCAAAATACACTTCCCCGCTATTTGAAACAACAACCGGTAAATTAATCTGCCCATTTGGTTGTGCTTTCTCACTTAATAAATTAATTGGCATAATCACTGTTGATTTTGAATTCATAACATCCTCTAGATTTGCTTTGTAACTTCTAAAATAGTCGCTCAAGTGGGTATACCCACTCATAGCACTTTCAGGTTTTACTTCATACCAAGCGATCCATTTATTGTTAGCAGAAATAGTAAGTCTATCAATTCTATAACCGTCTTTTGAAGTATAAATTGTGTACTTTTCACCATCCACAGCGCCTGCTTTTGGTTTGATATTTTTCACCTCAAGCGTCTCACCTAAATCACTGTCATCAGTTTTTCCGATATAGAGCAGTTGACGACCATTACTAAGTGGGTGTATAAATTTTACGTTTCGCTCAAGCGAGGTAACAATCGTATCATTGTTACCGCTATCATTCACTCCGCCTATATAGGTTGCGTCATCAGCCTTAAACCCTTCAATGATAGTTGTTATTGACCCAGTATCATCTTTCAAATCATCTTGATTTTCTTTTGGAATTTCTTTTCGGGGAGAGGCTGAACCGCCGTTGTTTCCAATTCGAACAACTCCTAAAACTGCGAGCAATAATACTGCTGCAATCGCTATAACAATAAACGAGGTTTTTTGCTGCATCCTACATTAAGAATAGGCTGAATGCTTTGCGTTTGTCAAGGAAAAAACTACTTATGGGGAAAATGTTTTAATAACTATTTTGTCGTGGTCCTTTAATAGCATACTTCTAAAGGAAGACTTTATGGACTTATTATTCTTTTCAACGGAAATTACATAGCCATCTTGCGTCCTAAGAGAGCCAATTTGCAAGTCATCAAAAACAACTCCCATCAAGTCAAAAACGTCACCAAGCGTATACCTTATGCTTCTTGGGTACTCCATATGAATAAGTCCCGTCTCATCATGAGTATGCAGTGGGTGTATACATGAAGAAGTGATACCTAGATTTGCCGGTACCTTTACTTTTTTGCCATCTTGGAATATGGTAAGCATCGCATGTGTGTGCTTATTACTAAAATCTGTATGAGTAATGCATTTTCTATACACACCTTGCTTTGTCTCAAGAGGATAACGGTATGTTAGACCTATCATTACGAACGTGAATAGCGAGAGAAAAAGAGGAAAACCTATAAAACTTTTTAGTGTGTTTTTTTTCAAGAAAAATGTTAGCTAACTACTTCGCCTTCCATCGGCTCTTCGTCTTTTTTCTTAGTTTCATCGGAATTTTCTCCCGTTTTTTCTGAACCATCTGAGTTTTCAGATGAATCTGAACCATCTGATTTGGCTGAATCACTTGAATTTTCTGATGTCTTATACATCTTTTCTCCAACTTTTGAAAGTACTTCTGAAAGCTCTTTTGTCTTATTATCTATTTCTTCTTTATCATCTGTCGCTAAACTTTTTCTTACATCTTCAATTTTTTCTTCAATTGATTTTTTGTCTTCCTCATCAATTTTTCCTTCCATATCCTTCAGAGATTTTTCTGCTGTAAAGATAAGATTATCAGCACTATTTTTTACTTCAATCATTTCTTTTTTCTTTGCATCCTCATCAGCATGAACCTCTGCATCTTTTGTCATCTTTTGAATCTCTTCATCAGTAAGCCCAGTTGAACCCGTAATTTTTATGCTTTGCTCTTTACCGGTTGCTTTGTCTTGCGCTTTTACAGAAAGGATTCCAGATGCATCGATATCAAAAGTCACCTCAACTTGCGGAACGCCTCTTGGAGCGGGAGGAATACCATCAAGGATAAACCTCCCAAGAGATTTATTGTCAGACGCCAATGGTCTTTCTCCTTGTACAACATTAATTTCAACTTGCGTCTGATTGTCTGCTGCGGTAGAAAATACTTGTGATTTTTTTGTCGGAATAGTACTGTTCTTCTCAATCAAAGGTGTTGCAACACCACCAAGTGTTTCAATTCCAAGAGTAAGAGGCGTAACGTCCAAGAGAAGTACATCCTTCACCTCTCCTCCCAAAACACCGGCTTGTACTGCAGCACCAACAGCAACTACTTCGTCTGGATTTACACTTTTGTTAGGTTCTTTTCCAAAAAACTTTGTTACTTCTTCAATTATCTTAGGCATTCTTGTCATACCTCCGACAAGGATAATTTCATCTATTTTTGTAGTATCCATCTTAGCGTCTTTTAAACACTGCTTTACGGGATCAAACGACTTTTTAATAAGAGCTTCTACCAACTGCTCTAGCTTTGCTCTTGTTAGCTTTGTCGTCAAATGAAGCGGTCCAGCTGGACCTTGTGTTATAAATGGCTGGTTGATTTCAGCTTCCATTGATGAAGACAACTCAATTTTTGCTTTTTCTGCAGATTCCTTAAGTCTTTGAAGTGCCTGTGGGTCTTTTCTTAAGTCGACATTATTTTCATCTTGGAATGTCTCTGCTAAATAATCAATGACTACTTGGTCAAAATCATCTCCTCCTAAATGTGTGTCCCCATTTGTTGCCTTCACCTCATAAACACCTTCTCCCAATTCAAGAATTGAAATATCGAATGTACCTCCACCCAAATCGTATACAGCAACGGTATGAGCATGTTTTTTGTCCAACCCATACGCAAGCGCTGCAGCTGTAGGCTCGTTTACAATTCTTAGCACTTCAAGTCCCGCAATTTCACCGGCTTGTTTGGTTGCCTGTCTTTGGGCATCATCAAAATACGCGGGAACGGTAATGACAGCCTGTGTGACTTTATCACCCAAATAGTCCTCTGCATCTTTTTTTAACTTCTGCAAAATCATCGCAGATACTTCCTGAGGAGTAAAAGACTTGCCATTAATTTCAACAATAGCCATTCCATCTCTTCCCGATTTCACATCATATGGAAGAAGCTTAAGGTCTTTCTGAACAGATTCGTCTTTCAACTTTCGCCCCATCAATCTTTTCACTGAAAAGATAATTTTCTTTGGCTTTAGAACCATTTGCCTCTTTGCAACATCTCCAACAACTCTTTCAATTGGATCTACAACCGAAGGGGTCGTATTTCTTCCCTCAGATGAAAATATAACCTTTGGAGATCCACCCTCCATAACGGCCATACATGAATTTGTTGTTCCTAAATCAATACCAATTATTTTTCCCATATTTTTCTAGTTTACTAGATCCTTTCCGCCAACTTTAACTTGTGAAGGTCGAATTAACTTTCCGTAAAGTGAAAATCCGGGTCTAACTTCTTCAACAACCATTTCGCTTTCTCCCTGTACAACATCAATTGCCTCCATTGTCTCCGGATTAAATTTTACATTATCTACATCGATTCTTTCAATACCATTTTCTTTTAATATCTCCATAATTCTCTGAATAGTTAATTTCACACTTTGATCTTCGGTGTATTTTCCGGCAAGAAAAAGTGTATCAAATGCTGGCAAAAGATTTGTAAATAGTTCTTTGTTTGCGTATTTCATAACTTCTTTTTTTTCTTCTTCTACTCTTCGTTGTAAATTCTGATAGTCTGCAACAGCTCTTTTTAATTGATCTTCAAGCTTTTCTATTTTTAGCGCTGTTTCATTCTCCTCTTGTTGCGCTTCTTCTTCGATTGGTTGTATAGGTGTTGTTTTCTGTTTCATAACTTTCTACCATCCTGCAACATCTTCTATGAGTGATCCATAATATCTAACAATTGGAACGATATGCTCATATCGCAACCTTGCCGGACCAACAACACCAATTGAACCATCGTGATTGTTTCTCGTATGAAATTTTGAAAACACAAAACTATATGGTTTGAAAAGTTCAAGCTCCAAATCATCACCAAGAATAACAGCAAATTTTTCGTTTATTTGTCCAAAAATAGTATCAAAATAACTCGCATTATCAAGAAGGCTTAATAGATTTTTTGTCACATCTATATCGTAAAACTCAGGCATTTCCAAAATGTTTGAATATCCAGAACAGAAGAAATTTCCATCGGTTGTCTTGGTAACAGCTAGGGTACCTGTTTTTTCAGCCAATCTTTGAGTTGCAATTCTCAAAAAAGCGGCTTCATGATCTCGCTCGTCCCAAACTTTCTCTTTAGCCTCTACTTCTTCTGCAACAGACATATCTCTCTCTTTCATTAGCTCATTGACATAAAGCTTCATTGCCTTGCTTGTTGGAATTCTACCTGCTGAGGTATGAGGTTTTGAAAGATACCCCTTTTTCACCATTTCTGCCATTTCGTTACGAATGGTTGCCGGAGACACACCTAAATCATATTTCTTTTCGAGTGTTTCTGAGCCAATAGGATTTGCGGTATCAATATACTCTTTGACTATTTGTTTTAGAATTTCGATTTGTCTTTGAGATAAGTCGTACATAGTATTAGCAATAATATACCATGAGTGCTAATACTTGTCAAGGGTCTTAAATGAATCTATATGATTCATAAATGGTAATCAAGATATATACTGTTATTCTATGCGCTTAAGAAAAAAATATTTGGGATATTTATACGCATTCATTTTTTTCCTTGGACTTTTTATTCTTCTTGTTTTTTTGCTAGATCCCAACCAACTTATCCCGCTCCCGCATATCTCACTCTCACCAATAGTTTTATTTTATTCGCTTCTTTTTATTACCGTGTTTTTTTTGGGAACATTTATTTTTAAAAATATCAGAAGAGGAATATTGCTATCAAGTAGTATTACGCTTGCACTCCTGCTTCGTATGCTTGGATTTAGAAGTATTTTTTATCTCATACTTACTATTATTATAGTCTTACTTGTCGAATTATTTTTCAAGAGAAACACTTAACAAAGCATTTGGTTTTAGCCTCAAAAGTTGATATAATAAAATAATGAAAAATTTCTTAATAACAACAGCCATCCCATACGTTAATGGAAAACCGCATATCGGTCACGCTCTTGAGTACTTTCAAGCAGATACGGTCAGAAACTTCCATAAACTTTTGGGTGAAAAAACGCTACTTCTGTCTGGCGCCGACGAAAACGCTTTAAAAAATGTTCAAACTGCTGAAATTGAAAACATATCAACGCAAGACTTTCTTGATCGCAATTCACAAGTCTTTAAAGACTCATATGAAAAACTCGGTGTACCTCTCGATGTTTTTGAAAGAGGCTCAGACCAAGGACATCATTGGCCAGGCGTTCAAAAACTATGGACGCTGTGCGAGAAAAATGGTGATATATATAAAAAAGAATATACGGGACTCTACTGTATTGGCTGTGAGAGCTTTAAAACAGAGAAAGAATTAACCGATGGAAAATGCCCAGACCATCTAAAAGAACCTGAAAAAATTACTGAAGAAAATTATTTTTTCAAACTTTCAAAGTATCAGGACGAATTGTTAAAACTAATAGAAACTGATGAGTTACAAATTGTTCCTGAAAACAAAAAAAACGAAATAGTCTCTTTTATTAAATCTGGACTTGAAGACTTTAGTATTTCAAGAAACAAGGAGCGCGCAAAAGGTGTTGGGGTTCCAGTACCCAATGATGACAAACAGGTTATGTATGTTTGGTTTGACGCCTTGGCTATCTACATTACAGGCGTTGGATATGGAGTTGATGAAGAAAATTTTAATACATGGTGGCCAGCTGCCGTTCATGTAATTGGAAAGGATATTAGTAGATTTCACACCGTGTACTGGCCTGCAATACTGTTGTCAGCAAAACTTGATCTTCCAAAAACCGTTCTTATTCATGGATTTATTACATCCGGTGGCCAAAAAATGTCCAAGACCATTGGTAATGTTATCGACCCTTTTGATATTTCAGAAAAATATGGACTCGAACCTTTTCGGTACTTCCTACTGTCACAAATCCCAACAAATGATGATGGTGATTTTACGGAGGAGCGTTTTAAAGAAGTCTATGGTGCAGATCTTGCCAATGGGTTGGGAAATTTAGTTTCACGAGTCGCAAAACTTTGCGAAAGGGAAAATTTTTCATACAATCCTTTACCTGATAAATTTGCAGAAAGATCTATAGACCTTGAAATTCTCACAGGGAGTTTTAAATTTAACGAGGCGCTTTCATTCATCTGGGCAAGAGTAAAACAAGCTGACGGCTTTATTAGCGCTCAGGAGCCATGGAAGATTGAAAATAAAAATGAGCTGCGCGAAAAATTACTACAGTATGTAGAGCAAATTTATTGGATTGGGTATAACTTGCAACCATTTCTTCCTAAAACAGCTGAAAAAATTCTTTCACAATTTTCAGGTGATATAAAAAGCGCAGAACCGCTCTTCCCCCGTCTTTCTTAACTTTTTACTGCTATAATGCATTATCGTTATGTCAGCGCTGCAAGAATCAAATCCCCGACTTGTAGAATTTAATGGAATGACTGAACACGAAAAAACCAATCAAAAACACAATGAGCTACTTAGAGAGCTAAATCCATTTGTAGAAACTCAATTAAATCTACTCTTGTCTCCTGAGGAAGCATGGCAACCATCAGACTATTTACCCGACCCGCATTCTGATGAATTTACTGATGAAATAAAAAAGATTCAAGAACAGGCAAAAAATATCCCTGACAAGTTAATGGAAGTCTTTATTGGAAATCTGATTACAGAAGAAGGCCTCCCAAACTTTACAACCCTGCAGGAAAAACACCCTGGGGTAATGGACAAAACAGGTACTGAAATGACTCCATGGGCTAAATGGCGACGAGGTTGGACTGCTGAAGAGAATAGACACGGTGTTGTTTTTGATAGATATGCATGGCTTTCAGGTAGATGTGACATGAATGCGGTTGAAAAAACAATTCATAAATACATTGCAGTAGGTTTTAATCCGCAAGTTGGCGAAGACCCATATAATGGCCTTGTGTTTACCTCTTGGCAAGAACCCGCTACTCAAATTGCTCATGCTCGCGTAGGGGACCAAGCAGATAAATTTGGTGATCCGTCTCTTGCAAAAATATCAAGACAAGCCGGTAAAGACGAGGCACGACATGCAAGGTTCTATCAAAACATCATGGGAGAAATATTTAAAAGGGACCCAGAAGGAGCAGTGCTTGCATTCTGGAATATGGTAAAAACCCGCATAGCTATGCCTGGTGCATCAATGGAAGGGTTTAGTGATTTTGCAAATTCAGCTCAGGAACTTGGGATATATACTTCTAAAGATTATACCTATATATACAAACGTCTTATGCGTGAGTGGAAAGTTGAAAACCTATCCGTTGATGGGGAAGCTGGAAAAGCACAAGAAAGACTCGTTAAAAAACTGCAGCAGTATGAAAGATTTTCTGAAATGGAAATGCCAAAGATTGAGCCGCATACTTCGGAATGGATTTATTCTCCATCAACAAACAAGTTTACGTCACTCCCAAATCGAGGCGAGTAGAAAATTTCCTGGTGCACCAAGAAATTTTCTTTAATTCTAATTACTTGCTGCCAATTCTCTTTGAAACTGGAATTTTTCGCGGTTCTTTTTTAACTGCCTTCTTAAATTCTAGGCGAAGTATTCCATTTTCAATTTCCGCTGTTGGCTCCTGATCCTGCACAACACCTTCTGGTATTCGGAAAGAATAATTAAATGCGGTTGCCATTGAAGACATAAAATATCTTCTCTTGTTTTTCTCCTCCTCTTTTTCCTGTATAGAACCTGTAATTCTCACCGTTCCATTTTCGAAAGTAATATCAATTTTGTCTTCAGGTATTCCAGGAACAGATGCCTCTGCAACGAGGGATTCCTCAGTCTCATAAATATTGAGTCCTTGACTCATAATTTTTGAGATACCGGGAATTGTGGGGAGATCCCAATCATCCTCAAACATTCTATCAACATTCCAAGGATTCCATCTTATAATTGCCATATTTTCTCACCTCCTTTTCTAAGGGGATTTTAAGATTTCTATCAGTCTATCATGTAGACTGCCAATTTGTCAAGAGGTCATATGTCTGGTATCATGAGGTAACTAAATTCACACCAATATGAAGCGAAAATTATTACTCTTTCTTTCTGTCATTCTTATCGTTGCCGGCCTTTTTATTTTCTTAAAAGTACTTAGCTCTTTCAAAACTTCAGGAAAAGGCGCTCTGCAAGTTACTGCAAATGTTAAAAGTACAGTATTTCTTGATGGAAAACAAATTGGAGCAACTCAGCTATGCAAATGTAATCAAAACGATACAATAAAAACGGGTGAATACGAAATTCGAGTTGAACCCCAAGATACTCAATATGCTGCATATACGACCCGAATTAAAATAAACAGCGGAGTACTAACAGCAATTGATAGAACTTTTCTACCGGGCAGTCTTGCAAGCTCCTACTCACTTACACTTGAAGAAGCAACAAGTCAAAAACCGCAACTTCTTATTACATCAATTCCTGAAGGTGCGATGGTAACTATTGATAGCGTTCCAACCGGAGCCACACCTCTAACAACGGATAGCTTGTCTGCTTCAGAACATGAAATAGAAATCCAAAAACAAGGGTTCTCTAAAAAAACTATCAGAATTCGCTCTGTCGAAAATCATAAGCTTATTGTAAATGCTATGCTCGGAACGGAAGGTGCACAAGAAGCCGAAGACTCCCTTGTCACACCAACCCCTGAAATCGTTAACGTAACCACAACGCCCGCTCCTGCGGTAAATATTACTGTTACAATTCTTGATACACCAAATGGATTTTTAAGAGTTAGGGATGGAGCAGGTACTACATTTAAAGAAGTTGCGAGAGTAAATACTGGCGAGACTTTCAATCTAGCGGATGAACAAACTGGCTGGTATCAAATTACATTAACTGATGGAACGACTGGTTGGATAAGCTCCTCTTTTGCAAAGAAAAATTAATACCCTCCCAAAAAGTAGGTTATAAGTATCACGAGCACTACCCAAATAATAACTGATGCGAGCAGCGACTTATCAGACAACAGAACTTTATCAGGACTCTCTCCTTCTTTCTTTTCATAAATATCTTGTAAATATCGCATGAGCCCGTAAATTACAGGAAGAATTGTTATCATGAGCCATTTTCGATTAAGATAGTATGGCAAAAATTCGGGGAGAAGCACATCAATCTCTATTTGTACTCCTCTAGGATTTGCAAGAAATGTAAATAGTGAATAGAAGATAAATGTCGATGTTGCAAAAATGACTGAGAAAGAATCAAGCAACGCTTCAGAATAATGAGAGAGGGTTTTTCGAACTTCGTTAATTTTTACTCCCTTAATGTTTTGTAAAAGTGTTAACTCAGACTTCCTTTTTCCAACAGCTAGAAAAAGGGAAAGGGAGATTGCAGTGAGTAAAAGCCAAACTGAAATATGAAAATTTGAAATAGATTCACCTGCAAGTATTCTGAGAATGTATCCAGTTGCAATAAAAAGAATATCAAATATTGCAATTGACTTAAAAATTGTTGAATACAAGAGCTGAAGAACAAGATATGCTACACCAACGGCAAAGAAAAACCATCCAATATTCATTGAGATGATAAACGCAGTTGATAATGTAATTAAAAGTAAAACTACTGCTTCTGGAACTGATATTCTACCACTGGCAATTGGTCGATTTCTTTTAAATGGGTGCAGTCTATCCTTCTTAACATCAAGAATGTCATTAATAATATAGGTAGATGACGAAAGCAAACAAAATGCAATAAACCCCTCTATTACTTGTGTAAGTAAAATAATATTGAAGAGTTGGCCAGCGAAAGTAATCCCTGCAAACAAAGCAAAGTTCTTTATCCACTGTCGAGGGCGCAGCAATTTTAATATGTAATATCCGTGATTAATCATATTCCTCTTCTTTTTTTCCGGCAATTCTTAGCATAAAGACAAAACCGGCAACAACAACTATCACCAGTAGTATAGCAAAAAGCTTTCCTCTACTCGATGCACTTAACGATACAAAGCCCAAAAGCAAAGACATTACCCAATAAAATACTGCAATACTCCTATGTCCCATCCCATAATTGAGTAGTAAATGATGTAAATGCCCCCTATCGTGCTTGAATGGTGATTTCTTCGAGAGCAACCTTCTCCCAATTGTTATGAGTGCATCAACTGAGGGAACGCCCATAACAAGCACTGCAGTAGCCAACTTTACACCAGACATAATAGACAGGACTCCAAGAAGAAATCCTAATATTGTTGCACTGTAGCCAGGAAAAATTTTTGCCGGATAAAAATTAAAGAGAAGAAAACCAAAAGCTGCACCTGCAACAATAAATGAAAGCTGAGAGGTAACAAGATTGATCCCATCAAGAGGTATAAATCTTAAAGAGGCAAGCCCTATTACAATTGCAGAAATTGCAGCAATACCAGGCATCTGTCCATCAACACCCTTACTCCAATTAAGCATATTCATTACCCACACAATCCATATTATGGCGAGGATATCCTCAAGTCGTAAAGCAAATCCTTGCAGAAGGGTAATTTGAAAAGATGAAAAGTGCAAAATACCGCCAAGTGGATTTGTTATGAATGGGATACTTATTCCCCCATATACAATTATCCCAGCACTTACAATATTTATAAAAAAACGCAAATAGGGAGACAAATCGTATTTGTCATCAAGTATTCCCGTAATAACAACAAGACTCCCACTTACGAGTAGAGCCGTGGTTAAATTGTCCAGCGGAATAAAAAATAGAACTGAGGCAATAATGCCAAAAAATATTGCAAGCCCCCCTGCTCGTGGAATTGGTTTATTGTGCAAAATTGCTGGATGTATATGCCGTTTTGGATCATCCATTAAATCAAACTTGCGGGCAAATTTAATCACAAATGGAACGCATAGTACGGTTGTAATAAAAGACAATAAAGCCGGTATTAAGAATATTTCAAACCACATTTAAAAAATGAGAAATAATATTTGAATATATGCCAAAAAAGCCAATGCAATAAACAAAAGAGAATTAAATGAAAGAATTCTGGCTACGAGAGCAAATTTTTTATAGATAAAACTTCCGATAGCGAAATTTATCACAAAAATAGATAAAAGCATAAGTGGGAAAAATATGTTTATTGTTGAAGAATAGAGCCTCTCCTCTCCCCATGGCATGCTATTAAAAAGTGGAATAAGTGGAGGCAATTTTTCGTACGACAACACAATGACAATTGTTGTTGGAATTAAGAACAGCAGGCAAAGTCCTGACGAAATTCTTATAAAATTGTCGGTCAATGTTAAACTAAATTTCTCTCTCATATATGTTAACTCCACTCATCTTATATCTTAATATAAAGGACTTTAAAAAGCTTTTAAGTTCGGGAGAATCTTTTGTTTGAATTATATACCTCGGTTGCTTTTTTTCAATCTGTTGATACGTATCTTCAACAGCATTTTTATAAAACGTGATGTGATAAGCTACAGTATACTTTCCAGGCGGCAACTTATCAGCTAACGCATAAATTTGTGCGTTATCAGACCAGATAAATATGTTCTCATCGTTTTCAGTGTTTCTTTTAATAAATCTTGCTATTTCATAGTCACGAGGTGTATAAGAATCAAAAAATGACTGGTACTCATCCACAGTCTTACCATCAAATACAAATTGGATATAATTAGAATAATACCCAATGATTTTCGTATACACTTTAAAATAAAAATACGAGATAAGAACAATTGACAGGGCAATGAGACTTCCAAAATATATATTACGCTTATATCGAAATATAAAGCCAACAAGAAGACAAAAAGAGGGTAATAAAACTAAAAGATAATGGATATACGGACGTTGTGAGAAAAAACTGCTAAAAAGAGATAACAGCATCCACAAATATAAAAAGAACATGTTATTCCCAATGCTCTTTCTTCTCACAATAAGAAATATCAATCCCGAAAAGAGAAGAACAAATTTAATTATAAGTCTTCCCATCGGAAGTATGAAGTGATTCTGATCTCCAACATAGTCAATATTTTGTGATAACACTGCTTGATAAAAATCAAGAAATGCACCTCTCGTTAAAAAATAAATACTCGCAACGATAAAAAAACTCAAAAATGAAAATCCAAAGACAACAGATGGAATAAATATTTTAAGATGTCGACCCCACTCTTTTTTATCAAATTTTGTGATGCTGTCAATTTCTAATACTAAGATAAAAATTGAGAGCGTTATAAAATCAAAGGCTGCAACAATTTTTGTTAAAAAAGCAATTGAAAGCAAAGCACCAGCAACTACAAGATAAAACAATTTTTTCTTTTCTGAGTAATTAAGAACGAGATACACCGCCCAAAGTGTCGGCAAAATCATAAAATTCTCAGCGTTGGCTATATTTCCTTCAAGCAGAGGTGAACCAAGAAGAACGGCAAAGAATATCGTCGAAAAATAAATATACTTTCTTACATTAAGTATTTTCTGTGCAATAAGAAAAAAAGGAATAATGGAAAAGAATCCAAAAAGAAGTGACGCAAATTTTACAACGTAAAGATTGCTATGTAGTAGTGCATATAGCACATATAGTAGTGGTGGCTTATTGTCCCAAATATCTCTATATAAAAGAAGGCCATTATTAAGTCCGTGTCCAATTACTTGATAGATACCCTCATCCCCATACCAATAGGGCTCTATGAGCGAGGGAAGGCGCAAAAGAATGAATAGAAAGCCAGCAATGATAAGACACCATTCATTACGATGGTTGTAAATCGGTTTTGATTCTAAAAATTTCTTAATGTACCCCCCCATTTTTTCCTAACCCCCTCAGTTACCTTAAGTCGTGCAGCTGAAAGCGAACGACTCAAAGTCACTGAAAAGGTCTCAGACCTTTTCAGTCACTTTATATTCAAGCCTTTTTCCAATTATTAGCTGCACGTGCGAAATTAATGCAGGAAGAGCACTAAGAAAAAATCCACCAACCGGCATAAAAATAAATTCTAATGGAAAAAGGAACTTTCGGATTTTTGAATGATTTTCCTGATTTTTTTTGGGACCCAGAGTGTAATCCACATAAATCATTGCAATAAGTGAAACAAGGCACATGGTCAATATAAAGGCGGAAATATTTGGAAGAGTGTAACCGAGATTTGAGCGGGTAAATACTGGATTTAACAATGCCACAAGATTGGCCGAAATAGTAATAATAAACCAGTTAACGGGCCATAAAATGTGATCCATTAACACGTTCGTTAACAACACAGTTTTTTTGAAAAAAGGAATACCCTTTACTGTCAGGTACCATTTAATATAGGTAGCATCATCAGCAACTCCCCATGACCATCGTCTTTCTTGGTGATACTTATTTAAAAGACTTCTGACATATGTATATGACTGCGCTGCATCCATTGATGTTTTAAGAAATATTGGCTCGACAGCGACCCTTCCTTTTGTTTTGTAGAAGGCCTTAAAGAATATTCTATAGTCTTCTGGTATGACATCAGTGTCCCAATTCCCTATTTCCATGAGAAGCTTAAATGAAAGAGAGTAAACAGAATTCGGAACAAGACGCGCGTGCTGGACCAATACTGAAGTTCTCCAAAGACTTCCAAAAAAAGAAATTACTCTGGTAAAAGATGGCACCTTCCAAAAATTATTATAGTTAACATTCGCACTTTGCCAAAAAGTGTAAATTGGATCTGGCACGGTCAAAAATGAGTTGGCTAAAAATGCATAATATTGCTTGTCAAAAATAACATCAGCATCAGCTGAGGTGACCGTCATAAATTCGACATCAACCTTTTTTGCTTTCACGAGATCTTGATACGCTACCTTTGCAGCAAATGCCTGATTTGAGGATTTTCCCTTCACTTCATCTGGCAAATCTGGATGTAGGGTATAGTGAAATCCTCCCAAGTATGGAGCGTATTCTTTCTGCAACTCGATAGCCTTTTGCTCCGCCCCCTCTTCTCTTTTTTCTAAAGCCAAATAGACAAAAATTCTTTTAGTTGGAAATGACTGATCTTTAATGCTATCAATTGTGTCTCTTATTTTTTCAATACTTTCTTTATAACTTGGAACCACAATAAGATGAGTAACTTTTGAGTAGTTTTCCTTTTTTGAGGCTATCTCATTCCAATTCTTTCTTTCTGCACTTCTTATTTTGCGTGCAGCAATATATGAAGTAACAACAAGGTTTACTGACTTATACAGCCAGTAGATATCAAAAAAGATAATAAAATATGAAAGTGGTACTGGGAAAAATAATGCTCCCCAGACCGGCATGCTAATTAAGAACAAAGAAAGCAATGGTGGACCAATTTCCAAAGCGCGGCGCGACTTAATAGGATAGCGTCTGAAAAGTTTGTCAAAAGTACTATGCATGGGAAGACGTTTTGGTAAATAAAGACGCGAAGTTTTTTTCAACTTGAGCCTCAAGGATATTATAGTTTATGCCTTTTTCCTTTGCAATGAATTCAAGAATGTAAGAAATATTACTTGGAGTATTTCTTTGACCCCTTAGCGGAATAGGGCTTAAGAACGGGCTGTCAGTCTCTGTAAGTATTCTGTCCACAGGCACATACCTTACAAGATCAACTAATGCAGTCTCTTCCCCTGGAGGAATCCCTCCATAGGTTATATTCCCGTCAAATCCAACAAGAAATCCTAACTCTAAAACTTTTTTCGTAAACTTAATGCTTCCCGAAAAACAATGAAACATCCCGGGAATAGTTTGAAAGTCTTTTTTATAATCTGAAAGTATTTTAAGAGTTTCATCCCACGCAAGTCTTGTGTGAATTTGCAGAGGTAAACTTAACTTTATAGAGAGTTCGATTTGCTTTCGAAAGGCATCCTCTTGCAATTCAACAGGCACTACTCCATTTGTCCGATAATTCCAAAAATCCATCCCAATTTCTCCAATTCCAATAACTTTTTCGTGCTTTGCTAATTCTTCTAGTTGCGCAAGCCAATTTTCTGGAGGCAACCCTTCATATTTTTCATCTGTTTTTAGGCTCGCAGGCGAAGTCGAGAAACGCAAGGCATCAGACTTATCAGCGTGGTGTGGATGAATACCAACTATTGCATAGGTGTTGTCATACTTTTCTGCAAAGCTAATTGCTTTTTGGCTCGAATCAATTGAAGTACCAGTGTTGACTAGGTGTGTAAGCCCCTTAAAAAAAGCCTGCCTGATAACCTCATCTGCGTCGGTCTCAAACTTCTCAAATTGCATGTGACAATGCGCATCTAACATATCCTCTATTGTACCAAGAGAACCTAAATTTTAATGGAGGGATTAAGAGTAAATAATTGTGGTCTTCTTGCCAGGTTCTTTTATAACTGCTTCGAGAATTTCAGCTTTATTGTATTGGGCTTCGTTCCTGTTTCTTCGAAGCGGAAAAACTGACAAAAAAACATCGTCCTGAAGTCCTATTGATTTAAACTTTGGATAAAAAATCTTTGAAACTGCATTGGCAATCTTCATATGTGAGTTGTCCATTGAGCTCGATTCAAAAAATCCTTCAAGCATTATATTTGTTCCCTCATTGTTGTCTTTTGCTTTTCCAAACCTTTCTACAATTTCTGCATGTTTTTCTGTTTCTTCAACAAATGCTCGCGCAGATAGTGATTTTTCACCACTCACCTCATCTTCAACAATGCCTACTGCAATTTCAGCTTGTCCATTTGTTACCTCGCTGGTCAGTTTTTCAAAATCGGTAAGTATTTCTGCAAGAGGAGTTGCAAGATGTGGCTCGTAATGTTCTGAGAGAAGATTTTTAAAAAGGGTGTCTTTTGCTTGAAGTTCTGGGTTTCGTAATCCTTGTAGGGCTAACTGATATTCTCGTTCTGCCATGTGAGAATAATGTATTAAAAAAAGTGCTCTAACTCTGTAATGTAGATTACAAAAAAATCGAAGATTAGTAGTCCATACCGCCCATGCCCATGCCTGGCATTCCGCCGCCCATACCGCCCGCTGGCGAAGAACCTTTTTCAGGAAGGTCAGTAACGAGTGCTTCAGTTGTAAGAACCATCATGCCAACGCTTG
>CAZKYX010000005.1:0-6900 GCA_964557125.1 uncultured Gammaproteobacteria bacterium | reverse complement strand
TCAGGAAGGTCAGTAACGAGTGCTTCAGTTGTAAGAACCATCATGCCAACGCTTGCAGCATTTTGTACTGCAGACTTGGTAACTTTTGCAGGATCAATAATCCCAGCTTCAAGCATAGAGCCATACTTCATTGTCGCGACATTAAATCCAAAGTCAGATGTTTTTCCTTCTTCAATTTTTGAAAGAATAAGACCTGGGTCCTCCCCAGCATTTTTAACAATCCACTTTGTTGGCTCACCCAATGCTTGGTAAAGAATATCAACTCCCAATTTTTGGTCAGGAATAATAAGTGTTTCTTTCAATTTTAGAAGTGGTACCCGTGCTTTAAGAAGCGTTACTCCACCACCAGGAACAATACCCTCCTCAAGAGCAGCCTTTGTTGCAGCAACTGCGTCAATTACTCGCTCTTTTTTCTCTTTCATTTCAATCTCTGTTGCAGCTCCTACATTTATAACAGCAACTCCGCCTGCCATTTTTGCGAGTCTCTCTTGAAGTTTTTCTTTATCAAAATCAGAAGTTGCTTTTGAAATCTCCTTTTTCAAAGCTTCAATTCTATATACAACATCTTTCTTACTTCCCTTACCTCCAATTATTTGTGTAGACTCGTTTGTTGCACGCACTCTGTCCGCTCTTCCACAGTCTTCAATCTTTACGGTATCAAACTTCATGCCCGTATCATCTGAAATAACTGTTCCACCTGTTAAAAGAGCTATATCTTCAAGCATTGCCTTTCGTCTATCTCCAAATCCGGGAGCTTTGACAGCCAACACGTTAAAGGTACCTCGCAATTTATTGAGAACCAGAGTAGTAAGTGCTTCACCTTCAATATCATCAGCAATAATAACTAAATTTTTGCTAACTTTTACAAAATTTTCAAGAAAAGGAAGAAGTTCTTGAAGGCTTGAAATTTTCTTATCGGTAATAAGAATATGTGCATCCTCAATTTCAGAAACCATATTTTCAGAATTTGTAACAAAGTATGCAGATGCATATCCCTTATCAAACTCCATTCCCTCTTTGTAATCAATTGATGATTCAATGCCCCGTCCTTCTTCAACCGTTACGATTCCGTCTTTTCCGACTTTTTCCAAAGCCTCTCCAATTAATGTTCCAATTTCATCGTTTTGAGCTGAAATTGTAGCAACTTTAAGAACATCGTCCCCTTTTACTTCTTTTGTCATCTTCTTAATCTCACCAATCACAGTCTCAACAGCCTTTTCCATTCCAACTTTTAGAATCATTGGGTTTGCACCGGAGCTTACAGCCTTAAAACCAAAGTCGATTATGGATTTTGCAAGAAGAGTAGCAGTTGTTGTTCCATCTCCAGCTACATCGTTTGTTTTTGAAGCGGCTTCTTTCACAAGTTGCGCACCCATATTTTCAAATGGATCTTCAAGCTCGATTTCTTTGGCAACTGACACACCATCATGAATAACATTTGGTGCTCCCCATTTTTTATCAATTGCAACATTGCGTCCCTTAGGACCAAGAGTTGTAACAACTGCATCAGCCAATTTATCTACCCCAGCTTTTAAAGCCTTTCGCGCATCTTCTCCGTATTTAATTTGTTTTGCCATAATATTTTTTATTCAACGATTGCCAAAATATCTTTGTGATCGACAATCGTCCATTCAGCGTTATCCACCTTTATCTCATTTCCACCCCACTTTTTGTACATTACTTTATCCCCAACCTTTACAGCAATTGCCTCTCTATCACCTTCAGGCAATATCTTTCCTTCTCCAATTGCCATAACATATCCAACAGTTGATTGTTGTTCTTTTGCTGTATCAGGAATAATAATGCCGCTAGCGGTAGTGGTTTCTGCCTCAAGAGGCTTTACCAAAACATTTGAAAAAAGTGGTCGGATATTTGAATTGGTTGTTTTTGCCATATTATTATTTTGTCTGAATTTCTTTCGTGGGCGTTGATATTTATACAAAATTGTTATCAATTTGTCAACCCATCTGCTAAGTTGGGCACAAATTTATTACGATATATTGCAAATGGCTGGAAAATCTTCTACGCTAGTTAAAGATGTACAGGTGTAGGCCTGTGGTTTGTTGTTAGAAAATATTGATAGTCAAAACAAATGAAACTTCTTAAAAATAAATTCTTTATATTCGGCAACGTTGCGCTCATAGTCTTAGCAATTCCGCTCACGCTTTGGTTTGTAAGCCGTCAACAAGATTTAAGAAGCAAAGCTGCTCCGACAACCACACTTTCATTTTCAAATATAAGCATGGTAGGAAATATGTGCACCAATCCAACCACTATATTGCAGGTTAACCCAGGTCAAAATGTTTTGGGAACAGTAGATATAACCATTAATTATGACCCAGCAAAAATTAACTTGGAAATTACACCCAATTCGACTGCATTTCCACAGATCCTCAAGCCCCCTGTTGTGTCAGGTGGGATAGCCACTTTTCAACTTTCAACCGGTATTGATGTAGATAAAGCTATTAGAACAACAACTGATGTTGCGACGATTAAAATAATTCCCTTAGACAAAACGGGTACCGTGCCTTCAGAAATTACCATTGACACCCTCAAAACAAAAGTGGTTTCCGTTAATTATGAATCTGACGGACTCACTGAAAATGTATTTACAGCAGCTGGGTCGACTCCGGCAAAAGTTGCAATAACTGATGAGGTTTGTACAGGTGGAACTACCACCCCCACACCTTCTGATGCTGCTACGGATAGCGGTGACCCTACCGCTACTCCAACAACCACTACTGGGGTTGCCACCGCCACCCCAACAACTGCGATAGCTGCAACTGCTACCCCAACAACTGCTGCTACAAATGTAGCGCCAACATGCACTACGCTCACTGCCTCCCCATCTGCGTCTGGCACCGCTCCATTCTCGTTAACCCTTTCAGGAACTGGTACTGACTCTGATGGGCTGGTTGCAAAAGCTACATTTAACTTTGGGGACGGGACTGTCCAAGATGTAACAACTGGAATGAATTTGGCGTCAGTCACTACAGAACTTAGCCACACCTACACTTCTGGGGGTAACTTCTCATCTTCACTAGTATTTACTGACAATAGTGGCGGGATAAGTAATTCCTGCTCTCAACTCGTAACCATAACTGGTGGCACGGACTCTGCAACGATGACACCAACAAGTGGGATTGCAGCAACTGACACTCCAACATCAACTCCAACCATTGCAGCAAGTGGATCTATTGGAATGTCCCTTGGAATCTTTGGAGCAATACTTCTAGCAGTACTTGGAGGAATCTTCTTACTCGCCCTTTAGTTTAAAAAGTTATATTTTCAAAACTGACATAAATGCTTCTTTTGGAACATTAACCTTACCAATCGACTTCATCTTTTTCTTACCAGCCTTTTGCTTTAGGCTCTAGAGAAACGCAAGCAAAAGACTATATTTTCAGTACTGACATAAATGCTTCTTTTGGAACATTAACCTTACCAATCGACTTCATCTTTTTCTTACCAGCCTTTTGCTTATCGAGTAACTTATCTTTTCTTGTCTGATCCCCCCCATATAATTTTGCAGTAACGTCTTTCATATAGGCCCCAATTTTTTCACTTGAGATAATTCGCATTCCAATCTGTGCCCTAACAGTAATTTGAAAACTGTGTTTTGGAATATTTTCAGAAAGTACCTTTGTAATTTTTCGCGCAAATGATTCCACTTGGCTTTTATGAACAATAAAGGAAAGCTCTGGCACAATAACATCGTTCACAGAAATATCTACCCGTTCTAAATCAGAATTTCTGTAATCAAGAAATTCATAATCAAACGATGCGTATCCTGCTGATACTGATTTTAATTTGTCATAAAAGTCATACACAATTGACGCCAATGGCATTTCAAACATTACTCTAACCTGTGTTCCAAAGTATGAGACCTCTCCCTCGCTACCCCTCATCGAGTAGACAAGTTCTAGAATTTTCCCAAGGTGTTCTGCTGGGGTATATATTTCACCCAAAATAAATGGCTCTTTAATATCGTTTTTTGATATATCAAATTCTTTGGGGCTTGAAATTTCAACACCATCAATTTTGTACACAATACTTGGTGGAGCAGTAAAACAATCGATATTATATTCCCGCTCCAGTCTCTCAATTACAATTTGTGCATGCAAAAGTCCTAAAAATCCACATCTAAATCCTGAGCCAAATATCGTTGAGTAGTCGGGCGCCACGGCAAGCGCTGCGTCAGTAAGCTTTAATGAGTAGAGTGCCTTTCGCAAGTTTTGAAAATCAGCAGAAGAGGTTGGATAAATAGAGAGGAAAACAAATGGCTTTTGCTCTTTGTACCCTGGAAGTTCTACTCCAGGATTTTTGGCAATTGTTATTGTATCTCCAACTTTTGCCTGCGTTATATCTTTAATATTCGTAATTACATATCCAACATCTCCATTTTTTATACTTTCCTGAGAAGAGTAAAGTGGGGACATAAACCCAACATCCATAACAAGCGCGCGACTCTTATCTGACAAAAACATTACCTCGTCTCCTTTTTTTATTTCTCCGTTACGAAGACGCATAAAGATTACAATTCCTCGGTGCTCGTCATACTTTGAATCAAAAATAAGCGCTTGAGTTGTGTCGTTATTCCCCTTTTCGGGAGGTGAAATTTTTTCTATCAGACCTGCTATAAGCTCCTCTACTCCAAGCCCTGATTTTGCTGAAATCTTATATATATCTTCTTTGGCAAATCCAAAGGACTCGATAATTTCATTCTCAACCCTTTCAATTTCTGCACTATCCAAGTCAACCTTGTTAATAACAGGAATAATAGTAAGTCCCAAACTCTTGGCGACATTATAGTGACTTACGGTTTGAGCTTGAATTCCTTTTGTTGCATCAACTACAAGAAGGGCACCTTCGCATGCATAAAGAGTTCTGACAACTTCATAAGAAAAATCAACGTGGCCAGGAGTATCGATAAGGTTAAGGGTATAGTTAACAGCGTTCAGGGTATATTTCATGTGAACAGGGGCTAACTTTATAGTGATACCCCTCTCACGAGAAATCGGATTTGAGTCAAGAAATTGTTCTTGCGCAAGATCTTTTCCAAACAAAGTACCCGTAATGGCTAGAAATCTATCAGCCAGTGTTGACTTGCCATGATCAACATGGGCTATTATCGCGAAGTTTCTTATATTGTTAATGCTTGCCTCCCTTCGTGGTTATATGTGTTAAGCGAAATATGATTGCAAAGTTACGGATTAAGTTTTGGTCCATCTAATAATTCTCCAATTTGCCTTATAATATTCTTCCTGTCACGGAAACGCTTGGCAACAGCAATGATATAGTATGCCTGCTCTATGTCAAGCAACCACGTAAAAAAGATGTACGCAGAAAGCCCAATTGCCGAGGCAATACTTGTTAACATAAAGAGATTTATTGTACGGGTTGTATCAAATACTAATTGGTCCAAAAGCTTTATTGGGATATATAACGCAACTCCCATAACAAGAGACGCAATTGCAATTTTTGTAACACTTTTTAGAATTCTCATTTTTGGCAACGAAACTTTTCTATTAAGTGCAAATACCAAAAGGACAAAACTAATAATATTTCCAACCGTAAATGAGATACCGAGTGAATAGACTGGCATTTTCTGAATAATGACACAGTAGTATGAGAGGACAATGTTCACAATTACTGAAAACAGAGTAATAACAAATGGAGTTTTTGTATCCTTTAAAGCAAAGAATCCTCTCGAAAATAAGAAAATAACAGATTGTGCTGCAATAGAAATTCCTAGCAAAGAAAGTGTTAGCCCCGTTGCAACGGTTGCATCCCAGTCAAATCTAGATGCTCCAAAAAAAAGTCTTACCAAAGGAATCCTTAACACTACAAGAAGAGCACTTATTGGCAACGTGAAAAATAATATTTGATTGAGCGATGAAACAAATATATCGACAAACTCTTTATGACTATTTGCTTTTAGCGAGAGTGATGGAAAACTTGCTTGCGCAATTGATTGACCAAAAAGAAGAACTGGCGCCATACTCAGTGTTTGGGCAAGATCAAATACAACAATGCTTCTCGCTGAAATGAGAGAGGCAAAATAAAGATTTGCTGTAATTGCGATTTGAGAAACTAACAGTGTTAATGAGCGAGGCACCATAAGCCTGGCAATTTTCTCCACACCACTTTTTATCTCAAAAGAGATTCGATAACTAAAACCAGAACTTTTGAGTAGCGGCAGCTGTACCAATGCAAAGAAGAATGATCCAATCATAACTCCTCCAACTGCTCCGTAAATACCAAGTCCAAGCCAAGATGTAAAAACAAGAATTCCAATTATGATTCCGAGATTGTAAGAGGCCGATGCAATTCCAGGAATGAGAAAATGCTCATGCGACTGAAGTACTCCCGTAAAAATGATACCAACAACAAAGAAGAACTGAGATATTTGAATTATCCTCATCAAATTAGCCATAAGATTTATTTGGTCTGGAGTAAAACCTGGAGCAACCAGATGAGACAATTGAGGAGCAAATATTACGATGATGAGTGAGAGCAGAAAAAACACTCCAACCCCATATGAGATAAGAGCGGATGTAAATTCGTATGCCTCTTTTTTCTTATTCTGAGAAAGGTACTCAGAAAATATGGGTATAAAAGAAGTAGTTAGTGCTCCAGCTATAACAATCTGAAAAAGAAAATCAGGAATTCGAAATGCAGCCAAGAACACTCCTAAATCATTTGATGCACCAAAAATTGCTACCAACAATCTGTATTTTAAAAACCCTAAAATTTGTCCAAGTATAGTTGTAAGTACAATAAAGAAAGCAGCAGTGAAAATATTAGACTGCTTTTGTGTTAACGCAGAGATGCTTTTTTTGACTATATTTTTTACCATTTTTTAACCAAACAAATGACATAGAACAGCCGTTTGAGGTT
>CAZKYX010000004.1:12158-71636 GCA_964557125.1 uncultured Gammaproteobacteria bacterium | reverse complement strand
TACAAGGTATATGATAAAAAATCAGTGTGGCCAAATGAAGTGAACTATTTAATAAAGCCACAGGGGAATATATTGATTTTACAAACCTGTACGCCAGTGGGTACATCACTCAAAAGGCTATTAGTTTTTGCAAAACCAGTTTAGTAGACACAAGACATAAGACAAGAGGTTAAAACTCCAAAAGAAGTGATTTTAATAATTCTCCAAATCTGTATAATTAGATTTGAGGTGGTTATTTTATGAATAATACGAAATTAGGTGTAGCAATTCTTTTAGGATGTGGAGTAATAATAATAGGTATAGGAGTAGTTGGAATGATAAATGGTGACTCTTTTTCAGATTTTTTTAAAAATAGTACATTTGGATTTATATTTCTAGGATTGGGTATTGCTTCTTATACAAGAAAAATTAAAAAAAAGAAATAGAATTTATCTGGAATGAATAGAAAAAGGGGAGGATCTCTCCTCCCCCATTTACCTTCGCGACATTCATGTCGCAGTCACATTCTCCTCCTCATCAATTTGAGTACCACCAAGACCACGTTGCAAGGCTTCATTGAGCTTCGTATAGTGTTCCAGAGTAGCCCGGTTGATGACCATGAACTTCCAGTTGTACCAGGTCGCTCGGGGTTCTTTCCTGATGTACTTGATGGCATTTGCTACGCCATCAAATCCTTCCTCCAATTCGTAAATCCTTGGAGGGTGTGCGCCATGCATCTGATTGACGACGAAGAAGAAGTGGCTCTGTGAGCTATACTCGTCCAAAGCATCTTCGATGTGATCGAAGATCTTACCCTTCCTCTTGATAGCCTCTGCGAAAACCTCGTGGACTACGACTTTAATCATCTTGTGCCTCCTTCAGGCTATTGGTTTACTGAGCGAGGTCGCGCTCTTCATCCGTAAGGTCTTGAACTAGTTGCTTGAGACCATCGGGGTCGGACTGAATTTTGTTCTCGAGGTGTGTTTCTTTGGCTTCTGCCTCAAGGCCACGCATAAGAGCACGGTTGAGGTTGTAACACTCTTCGAGATCCTCTTTTTTGATCAGGACATACCGCCAGTCTTTCCAGTGTGATTCGGGTTGTTTTGAGATGAATTGGGCTGCTTTAGCAAGTCCGTCGATACCCTCCTCGAGTTCGTTGACGCTTGGAGTGTTGTTGAGGTCTTGGTAAACAACTAGCAGGTGATACGGGTGCCGGTACTCCAATATTACTTTGTCAATTGTTCCTCCTCGGTTTTTTAGAAGTTCGACGATTCTTCTTGCGAAGACATCGTGAATCTCAATTTTTTCCATGGAATGCCCTCCTCAGGCTGTTGTGAATTCTGGTCGTGAATCTAGGTCGAGATAGCAACGAGCAACACAATCATGAGTCCAAAGCCTCCAAGGATCAGCATTGTGCTTCCACGGGGAGGGATGAATACTTTTTTGTTCTGCCGCCAGCGTATGAGTTGGAATCCTCCAACAACGATCAGAAGTGCAAATATGACGAAAAATAAATCTTCCAAAGTGTTTCCTTTCGAGTTTTGTCTCGCACAAAAGACAAGTATTTCATGCTAAACGTAGTGAAGAATCTATTTTGCAAGATCCTTCGTATCACTCAGGATGACTATATATCCTCTTTGCGAGACAAAACTGAATGTGACTTGTTAAGGTGCTGTTATTTATTTCCAGACACTAGAGTTTTAAGCAATTTAAAACTTTTGGTTTGGACTAAAAACGTGTGGATATTATATACCTGAGCGGGGGTAAAAACAAACCCTCCTTTTGAGGGGAGGGTTTGAGTCTTTCTTGCAAGAAAAAGATACTAGTTGGTGTTAGTGGAGCCTTCTACAGTTACAGTAACATCATTTGTTGCTGTTTCTGTTGTGATAGAGTTTTCTCCTCCAACGTTAAAGCTAGTACTGTTGTTGCCGGTATCTGCACTAGCATTTACTGATGTAAATACTATTGTTGCATTTCCTTGTACAACCGTATTTGAGCTTTTGTTAACGATTTTAGCTTTATTGTAGCTAAGTGCTCCGTTTCCAGAAATGGTAACAGTTGATTCACCAGCTTGAGCACATCCGCATTCATCTGCTGAATTTGTGTTAGTTCCTCCAGTTACAGATACGTTAACAGTATTTGAAGCAGCGCCGGTCGTAATAGTATTGGTGCCTCCAACATTAAATTTGGATTTATTACCGCCTGTATTTGCACTTGTGCTAACAAAAGTTGTTGCGACTGTTTTATTTCCTTGTACTACAGTTTTTGAGCTTTTGTTAACAACCTTTGCCTTGTTGGTGCTAAGGGCACCGTTATCAGTAATAGTAACAGTACCTGCTGCGAGTGCAGTTCCAGGCAATAGAACTGCAGCGAGCATAGAACCAGTAATTGCTGCCGTTGTTAATTTTTGTTTTATATTCATTATTATTCACCTCCCTTCACGCCCCTCGTAGCTTTAGCGTAGTGGGGTTTCCGCTCCTAATATTTACTTACATTTTGCCTGTTTTAGGTTCAGGTTTCGGAAGGCAAGGCCTCCTTTAGATTTTATCCCGATCTACGTTTCGGTAAACGCTAAGTGTTATGCCTCACAGGTTGTTTCTGTTTCAGCATTGCAAGCATCGGAGTTATTCCCTCCATCTGCATTATCTGTTCCCCCATCTCCTTTAAGAGAGTCAGAACCATTGCCTCCAAAAAGATGATCGTTTCCAGAAGCTCCCTTTAGGGAATCGCTTCCGTCTTGACCGTAAATCCAGTCATGTCCGGCATCTCCTTGAATCGCATCACTTCCTTCTCCACCAAGTATTACATCATTGCCATTGTCTCCGTGAATTGCATCACTGCCATTCCCGCCGACGATACAATCATGTCCGGCTTTTCCATTCACAACATCACTTCCGCCAAGTGCAAAGATAAGATCATTGCCGCTTGTACCGTTGATGACATTGCTTCCATTCGTGCCCATTATTGGAGCACCGTAGGTTACTCCCACAACTACACATTCTGCAGGAACTGCAAATGGATTTGGTGTTGGGGTTGGAACATCTTCAGTAATTGAAATATTATCAACGACTGGACCGTATGCGTCTGTTTCTAGGCTTAAAAACTTAAGTGTTGTGTTTTCGCTTGCTGCGACAAATGTATATTGATGTGATTGCCACATCATGTCTACTGATTTATCAGTGATAACACTTTTATCAAAGCTATATGTTTGAGCACCTGTGTTATTTGCAGATACTTCAACATTCTTTTCATTTTCTCCTCCATCAGGATTTCCTGATAGTGCAAAAGAAACTGTATAAGTTGCTCCGATTACAGTGGCAAAATTTTGACTAATTGAGCCTGGTTCGTTTCCACTTAGGTCAATACTTCTCGTTCCGTCAGCAGCATCCCAGTAAGAACCGATATAATCGATGCCTCCTGTATCAACAGTCCAGCTGTCAACATTTGCTTGGCCTGCATTAACGGTAGTAAATGATCCTGGATCTGTTCCCGTTTCAAAACTACCATTCAATCCAACTGCAAGTGCAGGCAGTACGCTTCCAAGTAGAATTGCAGTTGCTCCTGCTCCTATAAAAAACTTTTTTATATTATTCATTATTATTCACCCCCCTTCGCTAAAGCTTTGGAGGACATGCCTCCTTTACTTTTCACTTTAAGATTCCTGTTTGTTTTTGCATGTAACAATCTTTAAAAGGACGGCGTAGGATACCTTCTTAAAAATGATTGCAGCACGAAAATACAGACAGGCTTTGAGGTGTAAGTACAGCGGAATACAATGGACGCACAATGGACAGATTCATAATAATTGTGTTCCCCGAAGGAACGGAAAAAAGTGAGATAACTTCTTTATGTAGGGCAGTAATAAAGAACAAGCTTTTAGGGCAAGAAGAAAAGCTTAGTAGCATTATATGCTACGAGGTGCTTGGAGTGTCAAGAGTGACAAAATAGATAGCAATAGATTATAAGTGGTCAATATTATTTCAGGCTTTATTAGCCTCTTTACCTTGACTTCAGGCCTCATTTTGGTTACAATAGGTTGGTAAAAAGCTTTCACAAACGAGGGCTTAACAAGTATAACAACTAGTTAATTTTTTAGAAGTGGTGGGAAAGCTCAGAAACGCCCACCCTTTTTATTAATAAAAAGGAAATATAATATGCCAGCAATACAAAGAAGCGAATTTGCACTAGCACTCAACCAAATAGCCACAGAGCGTGGAGTAGACCCTGCTGATATTTTAGAAAGTATCAAGCAGGCAATTTTGGCTGCATACAGAAAAGACCACGCAGCAACAACAGAACTCGAAGAGGAAGAAGACAGTTATGAGGCTGTAATTGATGATAAAACTGGTGAAACCCGCATTTTGCATCACAAAATTGATGTAACCCCTCCCGGATTTGGAAGAATTGCAACCCAGACAGCAAAGCAGGTTTTACTTCAAAAAATTCGTGAAAGAGAAAAGGATGCTGTCATGGAAGAATATACAAAGAGAATTGGAACAGTTGTTAACGGAATGATTCTGCGTTTTGCAGGCCCTAATATCATTGTTGATATTGGTAAGACAGAGGCAATAATTACCCCACAACACAGAATCCAAAACGAGCAATACTATCTTAATAAAAAGATTGCCGTATATGTTGTAGAAATTCATGATGATGAGAAAAAGGGACGGGAAGTCGTTGTTTCAAGAACACACCCAGGACTTATTGAAGGCCTTCTAAGACGCGAAGTTCCCGAAGTTGCATCAGGGAATGTAACAGTCAAAGCAATTGTAAGAGAACCTGGAAGCAGAGCAAAAATTGCTGTATTTTCAGAGCAGTCTGGAATTGACCCAGTTGGTTCATGTGTTGGCCAAAAAGGAGTAAGAATTCAAGCAGTTATTGATGCAATTGACGGACTTGAGAAAATTGATGTTATTCAATGGAACAGTGATCCTACAAAATTCTTAACAAATGCGCTTTCTCCTGCAAAAAATCTGTCAATCGAAATTAATGAAAAAGAAAAAATGGCGACAGTAAAAGCCTTGCAGGAAGAACTCCCTCTTATTATTGGAAAAGAAGGACAGAATGTTAGATTGGCCTCAAAACTTACTGGATATAACATTGAAGTCGAAGGTACAACAGAACCTGTTGTTGAAGATGAAAAAGCATCTAAAGAATAATATGAAAGCTAACAGGTTGACACATACAATATGGACACAAACAATAACACTTCAAAAACTCTCTTTCCGCCTGTAGTCTCAGTTCTTGGCCATGTAGACCATGGTAAAACCACTTTGCTTGATACCATCCGTAAAAGTAGCGTTGCCAGTGGAGAGGCCGGAGGAATTACTCAGTCAATCGGAGCTTCAAGTATTGAAATAACTCATGATGGAAAAAAGCGATTTATAACTTTTATTGACACACCCGGACATGAAGCATTTTCAAACATGCGTTCTCATGGGGTATCTGCCGCAGATATTGTGCTTCTCATTATTGCCGCTGATGATGGTATAAAGCCCCAAACGAAAGAGTCAATAGAGCTTATAAAGGCTTCAAAATTACCGTACATTGTTGTATTCACAAAAATTGATGTTCCTGGAGCTGCAATTGAAAAAGTAAAACAGCAGGTATTAAAGGAAGGTGTGCTTCTTGAAGGACTTGGTGGTGACGTTCCATTTATAGGGGTAAGTGCCAAGACTGGTGAAAAAATTCAAGATTTGTTGGATCTGATTGCTATCGTATATGATTTTTCAGATATACAAAAAGATGCTCAAAAGGCATTCATGGGTGTTGTAATTGAAGCAAAGCATGACAAAAGACGAGGCCCATTGGCTTCAATGGTTGTGAAGCAAGGCACTTTTCAAGTTGGGGATAAGGTATTTGAGAAAGACAAGGAAGTAGGAAAAGCTCGTGCTCTTACCGATACGGCTGGGAAATCTGTTCCTCAAGTGTTGCCCGGCGATGCAGTTGAGATTTTGGGAATTTCGACAGTTCTGCCTGCAGGAACAGTTATTACCTCCCTTCGTCAAGAAGTTATTAAAGTAGAAAGCAAGCCTGTTGCTGCATATGCACAGACTGATTTAATGCAGATGCTGCATCAGCAAAAATTGGAAAAACTTCCAATTATTCTAAAAACCTCAACGAGCGGAGAATATGAAGCAATCGCAGCAGCGCTTCCGGAAGACGTGCAAGTCGTTTTGGAAGGACGAGGCGATATTGGTGCGTCAGATATTATGATGGCCAAGGACTTTAGTGCAATTGTTGTAGGATTTAACGTTGCAATTGAAAAGCAAGCAAAGATTCTTGCAGATTCAAATGGAACATTTTACAGGACATATAAAATAATTTATGAGCTGTTAGATGAGTTGGGTGCAGCGCTTGACTTATTAAAAGAGCGGGCGCAAAGAAAAATTATTGGAAAATCACAAATACTTCAAGTTTTTGATGGGAATGAAGGAAAGATATTGGGAGTAAGAATTATTGAAGGACGTATGGCTGTCAATGATACCGTTGTAATAACGCGTGGCGAAAATGAAACCGTAGCAACAAAAATAGTATCCTTAAAGCAAGGAAAAAAGGATGTAAAGGAGATTGGAAAGGGTACCGAGTGCGGGATACGAATTGAGCCTCTGGTTGACTTTACTATAGGTGATATGATATTATCCATCGTCCTACCAAAGTAGTAGAGAAAAGACAATGAACAACGGCAGAATTTCACAAGAAATAGAAATATTGAGAGACTATCTTTCATCAGAGGGATCAGTTGGAATTGTGGTTGGAGAACATCAAACTCTTGATACTATGGCAGCTGCCCTTTCTTTATATTTATCTCTCACAGAATCAGGAAAACAAGCCCAAATTATTTCCAAAAAAGATCCAATTGTTGAAATCTCAAATCTTGTTGGAATTGATAGAGTCGGCAAGCAATTTAAAGGTTCTACTTCACAGTTAGTTGTTTCACTTCCATATTCTCAAGGAGAAATTGGTAAGGTAAGCTTTAAGGAAGAGCAAGGAAGAATTAACTTCAATCTTTCAGCAGCTGAAGGCAGATCTATTACTCCATTTGATACTACAGATATAAAGCTATTCTGGCAAGGAGCAGCACCTGAATTTGTTATTGCAGTTGGCGTTGCAAAGGTAGAGGAGCTGGAAGGCTTTGGGAGCACCATAACGAGAATGGTAAATATTGATAATTACCCTGGAAATAGCAGGTTGGGAGACGTTGTTCTTGTGGATGATGATTTTTCTTCGCTTTCTGAAGTTGTTGCTAAAATAATCTCAACCTTAGCTCTTCCACTTGATGTTGATACCGCCCAAAACTTGATGGATGGAGTATCATTTGCAACCAGAAATTTTACAAAGCCCGAAACAAGTCCGCTTGCATTTGAAGCTGCTGGATTATTGCTTGCAGCAGGTGCAATAAGAAAAATCGAAGCACCAAGAGTTGCGCAGGAACAACCACGACAACAGTTTGCACAACCTCGCCAAGACAGGGGTGAGGTAAATCAACAAAATCCAAGACCACAGCAAGACCGCAATCAACGAGATAATAGAAATAGAGGAAATGACAATCGTTCCGATAGACCACGCGACAATCAAAGAGACAGCCAACAGCGTTTTCAACCAAGAAACAACCAACAGGGAGGTGGCAATTTCCAACCAAGACCACAGCAAATGCCTCCAGTTACACAACCAGTTGAGGAAGAGATTGTTACGCCAAATATGCAAGATATTGTAGAGCCTCAAAGAATGCAAAGTGCTCCAAGCGTACAACAGGAATACACTCAGCCTAAGCCTCAAAATATGCCAGAAGAACAAATAAATCCTGCTATTCAAAGCGCTGAAGAAGTACCAAATGATTGGCTGGTTCCAAAGGTTTTTAAAGGAAGTAAAACTCAGGGAGATAATTAAAAATTAATCCCGCAACGGTTTTCAGCTTGAAAATGTTACGTAAGTTTGTTAAAATACAACGTTATGCCATTAACTAAAGACGAAAAACAAGATATTATTGGAAAGAACGCTGTCGGTGACGGCGATACAGGAAGTCCAGAAGTGCAGATTGCACTTTTAACTCACAAAGTTCAAAAACTTACTGACCATCTTAAAATTCACCAAAAAGACTTTCACAGTAGACGTGGACTTCTAAATATGTTATCAAAGAGAAGAAGGCTTTTTAATTTCCTCGTAAAAGTGGATAAAGAAAGAGCTGAGACAATCGGTAAAAAAGTTGGCCTCGCTAAATAAGCAAAGCATCCATTCTAATTAACTGTAGGTTGTTGGGAAAGTAAATATAAAAAAATAAATGAAAAAAATAACAAAGTCGTTTGACATTAACGGCAAGCAAATCACCTTTGAAACAGGAGAACTAGCACAATTAGCTACTTCAAGTGTTCTCGCTCGCATGGGTGAAACAGTTCTTCTTGCAACAGTTACCATGGGTCGAAACGACACTACTCTTGATTATTTCCCACTCTCAGTTGATTACGTTGAAAAATTGTACGCTGGAGGAAAAATCAAAGGCTCACGATGGGTAAAAAGAGAAGGTAGACCAACTGATGATTCAGTTCTAACCGGTCGACTTATTGACCGCTCAATTAGACCACTATTCCCTAAAGAGCTTAAAAAAGACGTTCAGGTTATTGTAAATGTTTTGTCTGTTGATGGAGTAAATGATCCAGATATTTTGGCAATCAATGCAGTAAGTGCTGCTCTTTCTATCTCAAAAATTCCATGGGATGGACCAGTTGGTGCGATGAGAGTTGGAGTTGTTAAGGGGGACGGCGACAACACTCCAGTAACAAATCCTGATATGGAGCATGAGTTGGCTCTTGATCTCGTACTTACAACAAGCAAAACAGGACACACCCTTATGGTTGAAGCAGGTGCACTGCAAATTCCAGAAGACGTTGCTCTTAAAGCCGTAACACTTGCTCGTGAATGGGGTAGTAAGATTGTTGAATTTGTGACAGAGGTTACAAAAGAAATCGGAGAAGAAAAAATTGCACTTACAAAAGATGAAGCAAAAGCTGACTATATTAATCTTGTTGAAAAAACATACAAGAAAAATGTTGTAGAAGTTTTGGAAGGCGAATTGGGAGAAAATGTATCAGGCGATCTACAAAAGATTGTTGAAGTAATTGCAGCTGAAGAAGGAAAGAACGCAAAAGAAGGAGCATCAGCTCCTGATAAAGGCAAAATTTTTGCAGCTGTTGATTATGTATTTAAAAAGATAATCCGAGAAAATATCGTTGAGAAAGAAAAAAGATTTGATGGTCGAAAGCTTGATGAAGTAAGACCAATTACTTCCCAAGTTGGATATATCCCACGAGTACACGGCTCAGCACTTTTCTCACGTGGTCAAACACAGGTTTTGAGTATTGCAACTCTTGCCTCATCATCATTTAGTCAACTCGTTGAGACTCTAGAAGGCGAAGAAACAAAGAGATACATGCACCACTACACATTCCCACCATTCTCAGTTGGAGAAACAGGAAGAATTGGAAGTCCGAATAGACGAGAAATTGGTCATGGAGCACTTGCTGAAAGAGCACTTGAAGCAGTACTACCTTCACTTGAAGATTTCCCTTATGCAATAAGAGTTGTAAGTGAAGTTTTGAGCTCAAACGGTTCAACATCCATGGCATCAGCTTGTGGTTCTACTCTTGCACTTATGGATGCTGGAGTGCCTATAACTTCCCCAGTTGCAGGTATTGCAATTGGTCTTATGACATTGGGCGACAAATACAAAATTCTTACAGACATCATCGGACTTGAAGACTTTGCTGGAGATATGGACTTTAAGGTAGCAGGAACAACAAACGGTATTACAGCAATTCAGCTTGACGTTAAAAAAGACGCACTTACTGATGAAATGATTGCGGAAGTTTTTGAAAGAGCAAAGAAAGCACGCCTTGAAATTTTGGATGTTATGTTAAAGGCACTTTCTGAAAATAGAAAAGAAGTTAGCCAATATGCACCAAAGATAAAGATGGTGAAAATTGATCCTGAAAAGATTGGTGGACTTATTGGACCTGGCGGAAAGATGATAAAGAGCATTATTGCGTCCACTGGTGCACAGGTTGATGTTGAAGACGATGGTTCTGTAAGCATTTCTGCAGTTGATGAAGAAGCAGTACGAAAGGCTGTTGAGTGGGTAGAGGGACTTACAAAAGAAGTAAAACCAAATGAAGAATACGAAGGAACCGTAAAAAGAATGCTTACATTCGGAGCTTTTGTAGAAATACTTCCTGGAAAAGAAGGCATGGTTCATGTAAGTGAAATGTCTACTGAATACGTAAAAGATCCAGCTGATGTCCTTGAAATTGGTCAAAAAGTAAAAGTCAGAGTAAAAGAAATTGATGACCAAGGAAGAATAAATCTTTCAATGTTATTTGGCGAGGATGCTGAAAAAAAGCAGAATGCTCGATCTGAAGGTGGAGGCGACGACCGTGGACCACGAAGAGATGATAGAGCCCCAAGACGCGATTTTGGAGGCGGTGGAAGAAGCTTTGGTGGAGGCGGAAGAAGAGATGACAGAGGTCCACGACGACGATAGTTTGGTTAATAGTAGCCCCGATACAATAGTTTCCTTGTAATTTCATAGAGTTTTAGTATAATTTATGAAATGTCAGAGGTTGACGAGCTAAGCACTCCTGAAGTTGAAAAACCATATTCTTATGATGCTGTAATAGTCCTTGGAGCATTTATGCAAAGGGATAAAAAAACAGGGGAATGGCGGTTGCCTACCATTATTGAAGAAGACCCTGGAAAAGTTGTTGGAGGACACAGTCGTGCAATTGCAGTGCAACAGCTTTATACAGAGCATGCTTCCCCTCTTTTTATCATTACGGGTGGAGTTCAAAAAGACGAAGAAGGAAATCCTTCAGCCTCAAGAGCTCAGACACTCGCAAACGTGATTACTGATAAATATAAAGTTCCAACAGAAAGTTTGGCAGTAGTTACTACGGTTGGCAATACTTTGGGAAATATTGACGATACCGTGAAATTTTTACAAGAGCATAAAGATTTATTAAAAGAAAAAAAGATTGCGGTGCTTTCCAATGAATGGCATCTTGAAAGAGCACTACTTATGTTTGGAGAAAATGAATACTTTAGAAATAGTGGAGTAGAGCTTTTACCAATTGCAGTTGAAGATATCTTGCAAAGGCGCTCAAAGCATTACGAAAAATGGGCAGACCAACTTAATAATTCGGATGCAATGAAAACGAGAAAAAAAATGGAAGAAAAAGGAATAAAAGACTTTAAAAGTGGTAAATACAAACCTCTAAGCTCATAAGCGTTCTGGTATACTTAATACTGTATGGATCCTGCCCAAAGTACACCTGCTCAAATCTCTAAACTTGAGGATTTAGTCACCTCTTCCCGCCTCCCTGAGGAGTTAAAAGGCAATGCAAAGGCGATGGTGGCTCGTCTCAAGCTTGTTGCTAACCAGTCTAATTTCTTTGCTGAATTTGACACACTTTCACGGTACATTAATTGGATTTGTGGACTGCCATGGGAAAACGTCTCACAAGATATATTAGATTTAAATCATGCGAAGCAAGTTCTGGATAAAAATCATTACGGACTTAATGACGTTAAAGAAAAGATATTGGAATTTTTAGCAATTATGATTTTGACAAAAGCTCGTGCAGGACAGGCAAACTCAGGAATTGTTGCGCGTGCTCCAATTTTGTCCCTCGTTGGACTTGCTGGAGTCGGTAAAACATCTATTGCATACTCAATTGCTGAGGCATTGGGACGAAAAATAGAAAGAATTCCTTTTGGAGGAATGGGTGCTGCCAGTCAATTGAGAGGGAAGAGTCGCATGTCACCTGACGCAGAGCCCGGACTTATCGTAAAGGCTTTAAAAAGAGCTGGTACAAGCAATCCCGTTATATTGCTTGACGAAATTGATAGGGTCTCAGGTGAGTCTGCAGCAGATATTATGGGAGTTTTAGTTGAAATTTTAGATCCAAATCAAAACAAAGCGTATCTTGATCACTTTATTGATTATCCAATAGATCTTTCAAATGTGCTGTTCATTGCAACAAGTAACAATACAAAAGATATTTCTACAGCAGTTCTTGATAGGTTACAAATTATTCAAATGCCTTCCTATACAGATGAGGAAAAAACAGTTATTGGAAAAACGTATTTATTGCCTCAAATTCTGAAAGAAAGTGGACTTACCCCACAGGAATTTGGCATTCAAGATGACGTTTGGGAAGAATTTATCGTAAGACCTCTGGGATATGACCCTGGAATTCGTGGACTTCATAGAGTTTTGGAGAGCATGGTAAGAAAAACGGTGTATTTAATGCTCTTGGGCAAAATTTCTCATGATAAAGAGTTTTTTGTAACAAGGGAAAACATAAAAGAATTCGTTTCTCAGTGGTAGTTTGGTATATAATAACAACATAAATTAATGGATAGTAATTCCTCATCAAATACTCTTTCAGTCATTCCTATTGGTGGAGTAGGTACTGTTACAAAGAATATGTATCTCTATCAATATAAAAATGAGATACTAATTGTGGATTGTGGAATTGGATTTCCAGACCCATCAACTCCCGGAGTAGATTTCTTAATTCCAGACGTTACGTATTTAAAGAAAGCTGTTGCAACTGGCAAAAAAATCGTAGGGCTTCTTTTGACTCATGGGCATGAGGACCACATTGGCGGAGTGCCGTTTGTCCTAGATCAACTTCCCGAATTTCCCATGTATACAACCAGCCTAACGGCAGCATTTCTCAATGAAAAATTAAAAGACTTTGGTCTTGACGCGCGGGCGCAGGCAATGCCTTTTAAGAAAGAATTTACACTCGGAGCTTTTACACTAAAATTTCTGCATGTAACTCACAGCGTTCTTGATACGTCACATATTGTAATAAAGTGTCCTGTTGGAACGATATATCACGGGAGTGATTTCAAGTTTGATCTTACTCCTTTTGATGGACACACGTCAGACCTACATGCCATGGCATGGACTGGTGAGGAGGGTGTTTTATGTCTCTTATCAGATTGCTTGGGGGCGGAAAGACAGGGGCATTCAAAAAGCGAGGTGAATATTTCCGACAGTTTTGAGGCTGAATTTCGAAAAGCGAAAGGGAGGGTATACATCTCAACATTCTCTTCAAATATTTCCAGAATGAATCAGGCTATTGAAGTAGCTCTCAAATTTAATCGAAAAATTTGCCTTATGGGGCGTTCATTTATCAAGGCACGAGACATTGGACGTCAACTAAAGTATATGAATTTGCCTCCTAATATGGAGGTAAAACCCCAACAGGTTATGCGGATGGATCCTCAAAAAGTTATGATTTTGCTCCCTGGAAGTCAAGCTCAAGAAGAAAGCGCTTTGGTGCGTGTTGCCAATGGCAATCATCGTGACTTACGAATTGAAAAGGCAGATACGGTTATATTCTCAGCTGACCCAATTCCAGGGAATGAATTAAATATTAATGTGCTTATTGATACTATTTCTCAACGTGGTGCAAGAGTCGTTCACTCGGATACATCAGACGCTTTCCATGTATCCGGTCATGGTTCCCAAAATGATTTGAAGCTATTGATGGGCCTAACCAAGCCTCAATTCATGCTTCCTATTGGAGGTAATTATAGGCACATGATTGCATATCGGGAGCTCGCAAAAGAGATGGGTTATAACGAAAAAGATGTGATACTACCCGAGAATGGGCAAGAGATCATTTTTAATGAGAGTGGGTATAGGTTTGGAATCAAAATTCCGCTCTCAACGGTATATGTCGACCAAGTTACCGGAGAGGAAATGGAAAAATTTATTTTACTTGATAGACAAAAAATTGCGGGTGAGGGAATTATGATAATTATTACAGAAATTGAATCAGCAACCGGAAAAATTGTTTCAACCCCAGACATTATTGCTAGAGGATTTTCATTCCCTGAAAAGGATGTATTTTCAAAAAAACTTGAATCAAGCTTGCGAGACGTATTAAATAATGAGAAGGGAAAGCCTGCTGGATTTGCGTATTACAGAAAAATGATTCAGCGAAAAGCTGAAGATCTTCTCTATAGAGAGAAAAGAGAGCCACTTGTTATTCCAGTCATAATTGAAATATAGTACGTAAGCTGCATTATGCCTAAAAAGAAGAAACCAGTCAAAAGAAAAGCGTATAAAAGACGAAAAAGTAGCGGAGTTAAGCTTAAAAAAAATACGGTATATACTCTTACAGCAGTTGCTCTCATTTTTGCAGCAGCCGCGTGTGTCCTTTCATATACAAAAAGTGGTACTGCTCTTATAAAAATTAACGAATACCTTTCTCAATATTTTGGTTTTTTTGCCTTTCTCATTCCGATCAATTTAGTTCTTATAGCTCTCATGATAACGGGTATTAAAGCAAAAATTGCTCGAGCTAATATATCTATCGGATTTATTGTTTTTACTGTTTCGATTTTGGGACTGTTCCAAAGCGGGATGGTGGGGCATGATTTATTCTTTTATGCAACGTCTGTTATGGGTAATTTGCTTACGATAGTTCTTTATTTGTTAGGCGCTTTTGTAGGTTTTGTTGTGTGTATGAATTTGTCATTTTCAGAAATATTTAAATTCGTGTATGGAAGTATAGCATCTGCTGGAAGTGGATTTGGAAAAGCTGTTGCTCCTGTTTTTAAGACGAAAGATAAATTTGCAGAGGACTTGCAACCTATGAAAATAAAAGGACTCGATGGGGATGTTAAAATTTCAGAATCAAAAGTTGAGACTGTTGCGACTCCTGCTCGTTCTGCAGCACCAACTATGGCTCCCCCAAAGAAAGGAATTCTTCCTGAAGAAATGATCCTTAACAAACCACTTGAAATGGGAATGTGGGAATATCCGCCATTTTCTTTGCTCACTGAGAATAAGGAAAAAAAGAGAGACACTGGAGATGTAAAAAGAATTGCTGCAACGATTGAGGAGACTCTCCATAATTTCAGTGTGAATGCTCAAGTTGCTGAAATAAATGTAGGCCCGTCAGTTACTCAATATGGTATTAAAATTCCATCGGGTACAAAGCTAACACGCATTACTTCTCTTTCGAATGATTTGGCATTGGCAACAGAGGCACCGGGTGGTCAAATTAGAATTGAAGCACCAATCCCTGGGAGAAGTCTTGTTGGAATTGAAATTCCAAATAAATCTCTTGAATTTGTTTCTCTTAGAACAATGCTTGAATCAAAGAAAATGCAGGAGACAAAGTCAAAATTAGCAGTGCCTCTTGGGCTTAACGTTTCCGGAGACCCTGTGGTAACAGATATTACCAAAATGCCTCACATACTCATTGCCGGAACGACAGGTTCTGGAAAATCAGTTATGGTGAATGCTTTTATTGCATCAATTCTATTTAGGGCGTCACCATCTGAAGTTAAATTTATTATGATCGATCCAAAACGCGTTGAATTGACGGGCTATAATGATATTCCTCATTTGTTATCTCCCGTTATTGTGGAAGCTGACCAATCAGTGAGTGCTCTTAAGTGGGCATTAAAAGAAATGGATAAGAGGTATACAAAGTTTGCAGAAGCGGGTGTAAAAAATCTGGAAAGCTATAATGAATTAGCCGGTTTTCAGGCAATTCCCTATATTATTATCGTAATGGACGAGTTGGCTGACCTTATGGCACTTGCACCGGTTGAAGTTGAGGACTCAATTGCACGTCTTGCACAGATGGCTCGTGCTACCGGAATACATCTCGTTCTGGCAACCCAAAGACCATCAGTCGATGTTATAACTGGTCTTATAAAAGCAAACATTCCATGTAGAATTGCCTTTAATGTAAGTTCTGGAATTGACAGTAAGGTTATTATTGATGGTCCTGGAGCTGAGAAGTTGCTTGGAAAAGGAGATATGTTATATGTTCCTCCAGACCAAGCGAGACCTACTAGAATTCAGGGAACATTTGTCAGTGATCAGGATGTAAAACGATTGGTTAACTTTATTAAATCAAAAGGAATACCTGTAGAATACACCACAGAAGTTATTGAGCAAGCTGTCAATATAAAAGGTAGGGGAGGCAGCGTTACTTCGGTTGGAGGGAATGATGGACGTGATGATTTTTTTGAGCAAGCTGTTCGTGTTGTGTGTCAACACGATAGGGCTTCTGCGTCACTTATTCAAAGACGGTTGCAGGTTGGATTTAACAGAGCTGCAAGGCTTCTTGAGCAACTTGAAGAGGCAGGGGTAGTTGGGCCTGCTGATGGTTCAAAGCCAAGGGACGTACTTGTTAGAAATGCCGATGAATACCTCAATGGCCCAGAGGGAACGGAAAATAGTTTGAATGGTTGAAATTGCTATTTAGCTTAGTGTTATGAAATCTGTCGCCCTCCATAACTATTTAATCATCTAGCTATCTGGCCATTTATATTTTATGAGAAGAATTAGCGAGATTTTGCAGGACGAAAGAATGAGTAAGGAGTTAAAGCTTGTTGATGTTGTGAGAGCAACAAAAATAAAGAAAGAATTCTTAATTGCCATAGAAAATGGGGACTTTTATTCACTACCATCTGAAACCTATGCATTAGGTTTTGTAAAAAATTACGCTCAATTTTTAGGAATTGATGTTTCAAAAGCAGCAGCGCTTTTTAGAAGGGAGTATGAATCAGGCATTGCAAAAGCATTACCTACATTTAAGAGTAGGGATAGTTCTTTAAGGCGTAAGGTAATTTTTACCCCAAAAAGTTTTTTGATTGGGAGTGTTTTGGTTATTATCTTAGGATTTATTGCATTTCAGTTTTCCAGTTTTTTTATTGGCCCTGGGCTTGCGGTTGTATATCCAGAAGAAGGGCAGACTATTGAGCAAAATATTGTAGATGTGAGGGGAAAAACTGACCCTTATGCTTCGGTTTTGGTAAATGGCGAAGAGGTATATGTAAAGCTGGACGGAAGTTTTAAAAAAACTCTATATCTATATGAGGGGAAAAAAGAGATAACCATTGTATCTCGCAACCGTAACGGGAAAGAAACAAAAAAGGCCATAAATGTAATGGTGAAATAGTGAAAAGTGTATCCACTTTGTGCTATTGATTTTAAAATTTTCACATGATAGTCTGATACAACTATGATTGACACTGTCCAAGCTGTTCTGCTTTTTGTTATTGTTCTTCTCGCAATTCTCTTTACTGTTTTGGGTGTTCAGGTGTTTTTTATTCTCAAAGATTTACGTGTTACTCTTCAAAAGACAAATATTATTTTGGATGATGTTGAAAAAATTACAGATGGAATTGCCGAGCCAGTAGCCTCACTCTCCAATTTCTTGCAAGGTGCGCGTTCTATGTCAACTGTCGCAAAGCTCTTATCAATCTTCAAAAAGTAATATGGAAAATAAAGAACATGGTTCAGGTGGCGGATTTGTCTGGGGACTTTTAATTGGTGCGGCAGTTGGGTCACTTGTAAGTACTCAAAAGGGTAGGCAAATCCTCAAAGATTTAATGGATCATGGATTGGAATCTTTGGAAAATGTTATTAATATTGATGAAGTTAAGAATGCCATAAATATTGACGGTGAGGAAATGATGGGAGGGGAAATGACTGAGGCAAAACCAGTAGTTACGAAAAGAAAAAGACTATTTAGGGGGATAAGGAAGAAATAGGGGTTGCAGGTTTTGGGTTTTAGGTTGTAGAATAAGGAACTGCTTACGGGCAGTTTTTTTGTAGGATATGGAGTTTAACAAGAAGCTTAAGAAAAAGTGGAAAGAGAAAAAATATGTATGCATCGGACTTGACCCTGTTGCCGAAAAACTTCCCAAATCATTGAAAGGTAAAGATAAAGTATTTCAATTTAATCGAGCAATCATTGATGCAACAGCTGATGTAGTATGTGCATACAAACCCAACTCAGCATTCTACGAAGCGCTTGGTGCACAGGGTATTGAGCAATTGAAAAAAACGTGCGATTATCTTTTCAAGAAGTATCCCGATATTGCAGTTATCCTTGATGCAAAACGTGCTGATATTGATAGTACAAATGAAGGATATGTGGCATTTGCCTTTGACTATCTAAAAGCTGATGCTATTACACTTCATCCGTATTTAGGAAAACAAGCACTCCAACCATTTCTTGATAGAAAGGACAAGGGCTTATTAATATTATGTAGAACTTCAAATGGCGGAGCAGGTGAGTTCCAAGACCTGAAAATAAAAAATAAACCGTTATACAGAATTGTTGCAGAAAAAGTTACAAAAAATTGGAACGATAACGGCAACATTGGATTTGTTGTCGGTGCTACCTACCCAAAAGAACTTAGTGTTATTCGAAAGATAACCGGTGATATGCCAATTCTAATTCCCGGAATTGGTGCTCAAGGAGGAGATTTGAAAGCATCGCTAAAAAGTGTAAAAAAGAATTTTTTGGTGAGCTCTTCAAGAGGGATAATTTTTGCGTCAAGCGGCAAAGATTTCGCAAAAGCGGCACAAAAAGAAGCGGAAATATTGGATGGTCAAATAAAAAAAATACTACTCAATATCGAAGATTTCTGACAATGAAAGTTTGCTATTATTGAGGGTATTTGCAACCACCTCCGTCTAACTACCATCGGATTTCTCAAAATCAAGATTATTGCATGTTTTTGGTATGGAGCGCAACGGTACGCTTTCAATAGGTCTGGCAGTAAGTTCACGCTGCCTTCGAGCTTTAGGTTTTTTCTCAAACACACTAGGCAAGTCACTTAAATTTGGGGGAGGTATATGCTCCATGCTGTTTTCATTATCCAGATGGGCTAATTCAAGCATGCTTGCAAATTCCTTTTTTGGTCCATGTTCACGATGAATATTGGGTTTTCTTTCAATCATTATAAATTGAATTTTACACCTAAAAAGTATATTTACAAGAGCTAAGTAGATCTGCACAAGCATTTGTAAAAACACGTGATATAATTTTTGAATTGATGAATGTTAAAAAGGAACTGGAAAAAATAGGATCTATTTACGAAGGTCACTTTGTTGGTGTTAGCGGAAAGCATCTAGCAGGATACTGCAACATAGACCCATTACTTGTTCAGGTGAATTTAGTTAACAAGCTTATAAAGCAGCTCGTTATTCCTTTCAAAAATTTGGGTGTTGATACCGTAGTGTCCCCAGCCGTTGGTGCAATCCCATTTTCCCACTGGGGAGCATTCCATCTTTCAAAACTTACAAAAAAAGATGTAAAGGGAGTCTGGGTGGACAAAGTAAAAGACATGCAAGTAAAAGCTTTTGCTTTTGAAAGACAAGGATTTGAGCAAGCAGTGAAAGGCAAAAAAGTTCTTATCTTGGAAGACATGATAAATCAAATGTTTTCTATAAAAGCTGTAATTGAGACTGTCAATAAAGCCGGAGGCAAAATTGTAGGAGTCGGTAGTGTAGCTGCCAACAAAGGGGTAAGTGCAAAGGCAATGAACGTCAAAAAATTCGTTAATCTTTGCGATATTCATTATGATGTCTTCACTCCTGCTGATTGTGCAAAAAGGGGGATGTGTAGCAAGAGTGTTCCGATAGTTGAAGACATAGGACATGGTGACGAATTTAAGAAGAAAAACCCTAAATACAAGGGTGGCTACGTGAAAGTTTTAAGTTAAGTCTTCTCTTGTTGAGTTTATTCATGCGTGAGCATATAATTCCTTTAGTATGTCCAAAAAAATTGTTGTAATAGGCGGGGGGACAGGCGTTTTTACCGTTCTTACTGGTCTTAAAGAATATCCATTTCATCTCTCAGCAATCGTCTCAATGGCCGATGATGGTGGGTCAACAGGACTTCTAAGAGAAGAGTTTGGTACTCTTCCAGCAGGGGACATAAGACGTGCGCTTATCGCACTTTCTGATTCCAATAAAAAAATTCTCTCAGAACTTTTTAATTTTCGTTTTGGTGAAGAGACATCCTTAAAAGGACATTCTCTTGGAAACTTGCTCCTTACTGCGCTTGAAAAAATAACTGGCGACTTTTCTTCAGGGGTTGATGAAGCAGTCGAGATTTTGAATGTGAAAGGACAGGTGATACCTGTAACTCTTACGAGAACAAAACTCTTTGCAGAACTTGAAGACGGAAAAATTATTGAAGGAGAGACAAATATTGACGTTCCAAAACATGATGGAAAGACAAAGATAAAAAGAGTATTTTTAAAACCAAATGTCAAAGCAAATCCAAAAGCACTTAAGGCAATTGGGGAAGCGGACGCAATAATATTGGGACCTGGGGATGTCTATACTAGCGTATTGCCAAATTTAATAGTTGAAGGGGTGGCAGAGGCAATTAAAAAATCAAAAGCAAAGGTAATTTTTAATGTAAATATTATGACTAAATTTGGCGAAACAAATAAATTTAAAGCGTCTGATTTTATTGAAAAAATGGAGGAGTCTTTGGGGGAGGATGCAATTGATTATGTGACTGTTAATACAGAAAAGCCAAGAGGTGAAATTGTAAAGCGATACGAAAGAGAAAATGTTGAGTTTGTGGAGAATGATTTAGGAAAAGATAAAAGACTTGTGGAGGGGAATTTTTTGAGAAATGGAATGTTTTTGAGACACGATGCTGAGAAGTTGGCAAAGGCATTGGCAAGAATAATAGGTGATTAGTGGTTGGTGAATAGTAAGTTGTCATTGCGAGAAGAGAAGCGACGAAGCAATCTTTTTTTTGTTCTTTTTTCCGCAATAAGAACCAAAAGCTCTGCCATGCCGTGCTCCGAGTATTTATCATTTCACTTCACTCACGAAAATTCCGGACTAAGTATTTCATACGGTCGCCTACAAATTTTTTCCTTTCAGGAAGTGTTCGTTCCATTCCATTCTTCATACGCTACTCACAGAATGGCAAATTTTAATTAAGTTTGATATAGTCAGGTCATGAAAGACAAGGCTGAGAAGATTACAAAGAAATTGAAGGAGTTGTTTCCAAATCCGGTGACGCCTCTCAATTACTCAAATCCGTGGGAGTTATATGTTGCTGTAGCACTTTCTGCACAACAAACAGATGTTGGAGTTAATAAAGTGACCGAAACACTTTTCAAAAAGTATAAAAAACTCTCGGATTATTATGACACGACATTTGATGAGTTTGACTTAGATATAAAAAGCATTAATTTTCACAAGGGAAAAGCAAAAGCAATTTTGGAAGCAGCAAAAATAGTGACAGATAAATATGAAGGTAAAATGCCCCAGACAATGGAGGAACTTGTTGCACTTCCATTTATTGGTCGAAAAACCGCGAACGTAATTTTACAAGAAGCATTTGGGAAGAGTGAGGGAGTAGTCGTTGATACACATGTCAGGAGGCTTGCGAATTTGTTTGGTTTGAGTAGCCAAAAAGATCCCGTAAAAATAGAAAAAGATTTAATGGAAATTATTCCACAAAAAGACTGGCGTGAGTTAGGACTTGGACTTATTTACTATGGTCGCATCTACTGCAAGGCAAGCTGCAAACATACCGACTGTCCGCTCCGCGAATACATAGCATAATGATATATTGGTTTTTTGGATACCCTGGAATTGGTAAAGACTATTGTGCAAAAGAGCTTTCCAAAATTGGAAAGTTTCCCCATTTAGATGCTGACGATTTTTTAACTGCAACTGATAAGAAAAAGCTTTTGAATAAAACATTTACGAAAGAAGACAGAGTGAAAAAACTTACGCGAATTGTAAAACATATAGAAAAATTACAAAAAAAGTTTGACAGCATTGCAATTGCTGACAGCCTTCCTGATAACACTTCAAGAAAGTTTGTTCTAAAAAGTTTTAAAGAAGTAAAGCTTATTCACGTGGTTGCGCCGGAGAAATTGCACCGCGAAAGAATTTCAAAAAGAAGTAATCATTTTTTCACTGAAAGACTTTTAAATGACTACATATCAAAAAACTGGCAAGAGGTAAAAGTAGATCATGTTGTTTTTAAAAATGTTGAAACAAAAGACTGGTCAAAAAGACTCAAAAAACTCCTAGAATAAATCCCAAAATCTGTTAGGCTCCTGTTAGGTATTTATCAAGCTCAAATTGAGGTGGAAGGCTATACTTGCCTCATATGGAAGTCAATACAGGTTCAATGGGTGGAGCAGTAGCAGCAGCACCCAAAATGGGAGGGGGAGTAAGTAGTGGATTTGAGATGGGTAAAGCCGGAGGGGGCTTCTCATCACGAGGACTTTCAAATACCTTTAAAGATATACCGCACTCCCCTACCCCTTCACAAAATCCTATAGTAAATATGCAGCATGGGATGGAGAGCAAGTCTTCTTTTGCACGAAGTAATAGTTTGGATAGCAAAAAAAGCATGTTTGATGTGTCAAATCCTGTGAAAAACAATCCAATTGTTCCACATGAAATATCAAGCGTAGGCAAGCCATCTGAGAGTAAAAACAACTCAATGATAGACATCAATAATGGAAAGCACGACAAACCCTTCTTTAAAAGACCAGAAGAGTTTGGAAAGGTAAAAAGTATGCTCGATGTTTCTAGACCAATACATCCACAAACACACGATGTTCCAAAACCCCACTTGCCAGAAGCAAAACATATGCTTGTTTCAACTGAAAAAAAACCAGTAGAGACACAACGAGAACAGGTAAGCCCATTTAAAAACACAGTTGTGCTTTGGGAGGCCAAAGCTACTCCAAGTTTAAAACCTGAAACCATAACGCAACCATCAACACAACATTTACCTCACTTGCAGCCGAAAGTTCACACTGAGCAAAAACCAGATGTTAAGCCACAAACAGCACCAAAACCAATTACAGAGGTAAGAACAAAACATGTAACAGAGACAAGACCTTTAAAGGAATTAGTAAAACTAAAAACTCTTACGTCCCCCGCAACACAGACAGAAGTAAGAACAGACATTGAGTATGCGCAAAGTCTTGTTCCAAAAATTGTTGAGACACAAAAAATATCAACAGAGGAGGCAAGCGAAATGGTCGCAAGAATACTGGCCAAAAAACACGTTGGTAAAGTCGAGGCAAGAGTAAAAGAAAAGACAGCTACAAAACCTGAAGTTGCACCTCAGCCAAAAACTGAGGCCAAAGTCAAGAAAAAATTACAATCGCTTGGACTTAAATTGCAACTTAAAAGAAAAGAAGAAAAAGAAGAGCGCCACGCACTGCCAGAACATAAAAGAAAAGTACTCTACTTTGAAAAAGACGATGTGGCAAATGACTTTCGTGTTCTTTCTGTCGTTGCTGCAACTGAAAAGGTACTTTTCAGACAAAATCCAGAGCAATATCCTACTGGGAAGCAAGTTGTACAAGAGATTGAAAGAAGCCTTGCTCTTAACAATGGGATAAGTGAAGTTGCAAAAGCCTATACAAAAGACGGGTCTTATGCAGAGTTTTTGGAAGAAGTCGCAAAAGTAACACACGTTACCAAAGCTTCCAAAATGAAAGAGATAGCAGAAAAAATTACTGATAGATATACTGCTGTAAGACTTTCTTTTACAAAAAAACATAACAAAGAGGCTGACAAAAAAGATGCAGAGTTGGTGTACGGACAGGCGCTTGAGAATGTAGGGGCATATGTCGCTGAAGATGGATCTGATGGAAAACTTTATGAGCATGCAAATGGTATTGATACCATTTATGTTCCAAGACAGAAAGCAGGGTATGAAATTAAAAAAGAAGCAGCCGCTGAAAATTTTTAAACCACCCTACTCACCTTTCTGAAAAATCAGAATTATAAAGTTGCATCTCTGATATGTTATAAATAAGGAATGGATGATGAGCAAGCGAAAAATCAAGCTTCGATCTTAAATGAGTTGGGAATTACACCCGATGTTAGGAGAGATACTGTTGAAGCTGCTCCTTCAAAAAATAGAAAACCCCCAACATCCCTTGAGCAACTTTCAGCACATGTTAGGGTGCCCAAAAATGAATTGAAGAAAAAATTTGAGGAATATATAGAAACCATGATTCGTTATCGAGATTGGGTGGCTTTTTCCCCGGAGGAATTATTTGCAATCGAGGGCACGAATACAGATAGCGGATTTAGGTCGTTTTTCTCGTTCAATACTAAAGGGGGATTTAGTGCCTCAAATAGATGGCATTATTATCCTGAAGCTTCTTTTATAACTTATGCCATTTATAAAGGCAAAGAAAATGGAATGAACTATACAAATATAAAATTTACAAGAGATGGTGTTATTGAAATTGCCGAAACGAATGGTGAGAGAAAGGTAGAGGTAAGTTTTGACAAAGGACAGGCTTCTAAAATTGATTTTGAGGTATTTGATAAATTCTGCGATGAAGAGGAAGGATACCCATTTATCAGAAGTTCTCTATTTTTAGAAGACGTAAGAAAGCTTCCTCAAGGAGTAGAGCTCAAGCCTGAAGATTTTATGCAGATACTCATACTTCCCCAGGATGAAAGGTTTGGCGAGCACACTCTTCGGGTGGATAATGACAGGATACGAATGACGCGTTACAAAGGGGAGAAAGTCTATGATGTCATCGAATTCCCTTTAGAAATTGATGTAGAAAATATTCAACAAAGATTTTTACCCGATGCGTTGGTAAGAAACCCGACGCTTGACAACACAGACGTAGACTTTAATTGGAAGATGAGTGATCCGGCAAGGGTTGCAGGAATTGAATGGGAGGCAATGGAGGATGACGAGTATCATTCAATGGATAGGAAAGGAAGAAAGCTTGAGAGTGTCGATGCACAGTAATAAATTTTGGTAGCCTCGAGTTTTTGAATATAATTTACTATTGTTAGTGTATGGATGAACAAAACGAGAATTTGAAGCAAATATTAGAATTCGATCCAAATGATTCATCTGATTCCAATAACTTAGAAATACAGCCAATAAAAAGCAGCCCTACTCCATTGGATAGAATTGCGAAGCAAACAGGTATAAGTAAAGAGACTCTAAAAGCCAGTTTTGTAAGTAATACATCGATGTTGGTAGGAGGTGGAGATGTATATCAAGATCCTGATAATGTATTTACTGTTGATGGGAATGAGAATGGTGAGCGTGCGTACTACACTTTTAATACTATAAGTAATAAATTCGAGTTGGGTGTTAAGTTAAATTATTATAATAAGGACTTTTTCGTAAAGGGTGCAGTATATAGGCAGGAGGAAGGAACTGGAGGGATGCGTGATAATACGAATGCAATTTTTTACCGTGATTCTCATGTTGTTTTTAAAGCCGAAAAAGGTAAAAGAGGAATCGAAGTTTCATATGATAAGGACGGTAATCTAACCGGAATTGTTTTTAAGCTTTCATCATATCCCGGGATTGAGATAGATATGGAAATGGATGGAGCTGAGGCTCTACCAACAATTGAAGTACAAAAAAAATTGCTAGAACGTGTACGGCACGTAGGCAAAATAGAGGGAAAAGATTGGATTAAAAACGAAGAGTGGTTTAATACTGGAGACTTTAAACCGGAGGATTTCACAATTGAGTATATGAATGGAAAAGTTACTTTGAAAAGAAGCGAGTCAGGCAAAGAAACCGATGTAGTGTCAGTGTTTTTACAAATTGATGCCGATTCTCTAGCGGATGATTTTATTCCAAACTTGCTCTTAAGAGATCCACAAACGCATGAATTGAACTTTGATAGAAATTGGAAACAAAAGGATGCTTTGTATGAGGCGGGAATTGATTGGCAGATTACCAATAACGATAGTTGGAACACTCTTATGCGAAAATAGTTTTCATTTTGTTCAACCTCGAGTTTTTGAGTGTAATCTGCTACAATTAGCGCTAATACAAAGATCCTGAAACATGTTCAGGATGACAACTTCAGATGACAGCAAAAGAAATACTCGATAAGTACATTAGTTTTTTTGAAAAGAGAGGGCATACTCGAATAGAAAATTCCTCACTCGTTCCAAATAATGACCCCACTACCCTATTTACCTCTTCAGGTATGCAACCACTTGTCCCTTTTCTTCTTGGTGAGACACACCCCCAAGGTAACAGACTTGTGAATGCCCAGAACTGCTTCCGAGCGCAGGACATTGATGAAATTGGTGACAATAGACACACGACATTTTTTAGAATGCTAGGAAATTGGTCACTTGGGGAATACTTTAAAGAAGACCAGATCGAGTATTTTTATAAGTTTCTTACTGACAAAAATGAAGGATTGGGTTTGGACCCAAAAAAGTTGTATGTTACCGTATTTGCTGGAGAAGAAAACTTTAAGGTGCAGAAGGAAGAAAATCGAGTTAACCTAAATCCCGACGTAGAGTCTGCTGACATTTGGTCAAGACTATTTGATGCTGATGGCGTAGGTGGAGAAATAGTTATTAATTTTAATTCACCACAAGATATTAGTATGGGTAGAATATTTTATTATCCGTCAGAAAAAAATTGGTGGTCTAGAAGTGGTACTCCAGACAAAATGCCAGTAGGAGAAATAGGCGGACCAGATACAGAGGTTTTTTACGATTTTGGTGCCGAGCTTAAAATTCATGACAAGAGCATATATAGAGATGCCAATTGCCATCCTAATTGCGATTGTGGTCGTTTTGTAGAAATTGGTAATTCAGTGTTTATGCAATATAAAAAAACTGACAACAAGTCTTTTGAGGAATTACCTCAGAAGAATGTTGATTTTGGAGGTGGACTTGAAAGACTGGTGGCAGCAACAGAGAACAAACAGGATGTTTTTGAGACGTCATTAATTAAGCCAATCATTCAGTTAATCGAGAGTCAACTCTTAACAAAGTTTCAATACGGGAATGATGTAAGAATAAATAGAGCATTCAGAATTATTGCAGACCATCTTATAGCTGCTACATTTATCGTTAATGCTGGAATAATTCCTTCAAACAAAGAGCAGGGTTCGGTTCTTCGTCGGTTGATAAGAAGGGCTGTAAGTCAAAAGTATCTTTGGGGAGATAAAAATAAAACGTTCGATTCGATAATAAAAATGATTATGCATACATACTCACAAACAGATACTTATTTGTTTAACACAATGAATCATGTAATCGAAATTATTAATGATGAAGAAAAAAAAGCGAATACGGCGATGAATGAGGCGTTTAAAGTATGGGCAAAATGGGTTGAAGAACACCCAGCATCTGGTGCATTTGGAAATGCATTGTGGGGTACAGTTCCATTTGGGGGTGGCGGAAAGATGGCTCCATTATCTGCGGAAAAAATGTTCTATCTTTATCAATCTTATGGTTTATCAATGGATATAATTGAAGAAGTTACTCACGGTCATATCGACAAAGTTGGTTTTAAGGAGTTGCTCGCAAAACATAAACAAGTTTCTAGGGCTGGAATTGAGAAGAAGTTCAAGGGAGGGTTGGCAGATAGCGCAGAACTTACTGTCAAAGGGCATACCGCAACTCATCTTATGCATCAAGCCCTTCGTGACGTTTTGGGAAATTCTGTGCATCAGACAGGAAGCAATATAACTGAGCTGCGGGTGCGGTTTGATTTTGCCTTTGATAGAAAAGTAACTGAGGAAGAACTCATACAGGTTACTGATATCGTTTTGTCAAAAATAACAGAAGATTTGCCTGTTCACTTTAAAATAATGCCCCTTAAAAAGGCTCGGGATTTGGGAGCAATTGGGCTTTTTAACGATAAATATGCAGAAGATGTGAAGATTTATTTTATTGGCGGGGGTCCTGAAACAAGTTCAGGACGACAGAATGCTTATTCTGTCGAGTTTTGCGGTGGACCACATGTTGGAAAAACATCTCATATTAAAAGTTTTGCTATACTAAAGGAAGAAGGCGTTGCAAAAGGCGTCCGGCGTATCTATGCCAAAGTAGGTTAGTTTATAGTACGTAGTTTATAGTTTATAGAGAAGAAACCAAAATTAATTTTCTTAAAACTACCGACTACGAACTACAAGCTACGAACTACAAATTGTTATGAAGCTGCCTGCACTATTTAACATAATAAAACCCGCGAAAGCCAAACAGGATTTTTTTCTTGCTCTTATTTTTCAGCAAGACAAAGTATCTGGTATTCTTTTTCAAGAGATAGCTAAAAGTCTTCATATTCTTGCAAATAAAGATCAAGTTCTCGATGTTGAGGAAGCAGATCTTGAGATGCTTATTACTGCTGCAGATAAGGTTATAAGTAGTCTTGAGTTAAGTCTCCCTGATGACACAACTGTGGAAAAAACCATCTTTGCAGTACCTCATCCTTGGGTTGAGCAGGGAAGTATTATTCCGGAACGACTCGCACAGCTAAAGAGAATAAGTCAGGAGCTTGCTCTCGTTCCAATGGGTTTTATCGTGTCTATCGAGGCAATTATTACGTTTCTTAAGAAGAAAGAAGGAGCACCAATTAGTTCTCTTTTTGTCGAATTATCCGATACTAAAGCGTTTGTTTATTTGGTTAGGGGAGACAAAATCATTGATATTAAAAAAGGAACAATTGATGAAAGCGTTGAAAAAAGTGTCGAGAGGCTATTGGAAACAATTACGGTTATGGATGTACTTCCTCCCAAAATTGTGCTTCTCCATAATAAAGAAGCTGAAGCAATACAGCAGAAATTTTTGTCTCATCACTGGACGAAAGCGATTCCCTTTCAACATATTCCTCAAGTCGCAATTCTTGAAAAGGGTTTTGAAAATGAGGCTATCATAAGTGGAGTTGCATCTCAAATGGGCTTTGATATTAGTGGGGACGTTGTTGTTTCAAAAGCTGAAACGGTTGATGAAAACGTAAGTACTTCACCACCTATCACTTCATCGGGAACATTTGGTTTTTTGAAAGACGAGGACGTTGCGCAAGTAAAAGAGACAGTAGTTGAAAAAGTTGAAGAAATTGAAAAAGAAGAACCCGTTGTAAGAATCGCTTCTGAGAGAACGCAGAGGGATGAAGAACCAGAAGTGCAATTTATGCCGGAAACACGAGAAGAGAAATCTGGTGGTGGGATTTTTTCTTTCTTTTCCTCTTTTTCATTACTCAAGCGAATATTTAAGAACCCCTTTAGCGGAAAAGGATTTAAAAGCTATCTTATCCCTATTGTTGCCGTTGTTCTTGTGGTTGGATTTACTGCTGCATACTATGCATTTATTCTAAAAGCTGATGTAATTATTTTTACTGATAAAAAAGAGTTTAAAGACAGTGTTGATATTGCCCTATCAACAAGTGACGAGACGTCTTTTGACAAGAAAACTCTCAAAATAAAAACACTTGAAGAAGAGGCAAGTGGAGATGAGTCGCTGAATACTACCGGTAAAAAAGAGACGGGGGACAAAGCAAAGGGTGAGGTTACTATTTTTAATAAAACCGAGAATACACAAAGTTTTCCTAAGGGAATAAAAATAAAAACATCCAGCGGATTGGAGTTTGTTTTGAGTGACGCTATTGAGATTGCATCTACCAGCTCTTTCTCAACACAATTTTCTAACAAAAAAGCAAAAGTAGAGGCAGGCCAATTTGGGAAAGAATACAACCTTCCGACTGGTGCTAACTTTACTATAGCAAATCTTTCGACATCTGATGTGTTTGGCAAAAACGAATCAGCATTTGCTGGAGGCACAAAAGAAGAGGTTCAAGTCGTATCAGATATTGACCTTACGAAATTAACTGAAAAGCTTTCCGAAAAGCTCCTTGAGGCGGCAAAGAAAGAGGCTGAATTAAAGCTATCAAGCAATGAGGAAATAATTTCAGCAGTAATATCAGAAGAATTCGATGAGAAAAAGTTTGACAAAAAAACCGGAGATGAAGCAAAACAGGTAAAGCTTAACGGGAAAATTATTTTTACTCTTGGTGTGTATGATAAAGAAGAATTTACAAAGTTTATAAAAAGTTCCAGCGCATTTAAAGTACCTGATTCGTTTACATTATCTGACAAGGAATCTGAAATAAAACTTGTTGATGTAAAGCAAGTAAAAGATGATATTTCAGCAACATTGTCGTTTAGTGCAATCTACAAGCCACAGTTGGCAGTTGGCGACATACCAGCAAAAATTACCGGAAAAAGTGTAGGAGCTGCCGAAAAAACACTGAAGAGTAATACCGGCATCTCAGAAGTTAATATTCAATTTAAAAATAAAATTCCTTTCTTTCCAAATATTCTCCCAATGAGAAAGGAAAGCATTGCTATTCAAGTCAAAGCTGAAAGTTTGTAAAGCCTCTTTTTTATATGCGTCACTACTCATACGGTACAACCAAGAAAAAAATCTCTGTCGGAGCAAAAAAAATTTTGGGAGTCGGAGGTGTGGTAGCGGGAATTATAATGTTGGTATATTTCTTTTTTCCAGTTTTTTCCTACCATATATATTTATCGTCGGCCTTTGCAGGAGGAACTATAGAGGCACCACTTCCCAACAGATTGGTATTGCAAGATAATTTAGCACTTGGAGGACTTATTGCGCAGGGCATTTCAAATGTTACCTCAGACTACACAGATGCACGCAACTGGTTTCCTAATGTAAATTCAGCAAACGCAGCAGGTAAGGAGACAAAGAAAGTTGATGAATATACACTCTCTATTCCTTCTCAGAAAATAAAGAACGCAAAAGTATCGGGAATTGATTACGATTTATCAAAACACCTCGTACAATATTTCACCACATCAATAAATCCGACAGGCAATGGTACCTCTGTAATTTTTGGGCACTCTACTCTACCTCAATGGTTTGACCCGACAAATTATAAGGCAATATTTGCTCAGATGCATAAAATGAAAGTAGGGGAAGAGATACTCCTACACGTAAACGGGAAGGACTATGTCTATAAAGTTTTTGCTATAAACATAACGTCACCTGATGATTCAAATATTTTTTCCCAGTCTTTTGATAACAGCTACATTACGATAGTAACGTGTACACCTCCCGGAACAGTGTGGAAAAGGCTTGTCATACGAGCAAGTTTGATGCCGTCGTGAGAATAAACAATAATCAAGAAACAATAAGCAAAAAACATGGAGAATGAGGAGCAGACACAAACAACAAATGATCCGTATTATTCTGCGCTTGACTCTCGCTCAATAGAGGGAGGTGCGAGACGCACTGCAATGCTTGAAAGCCTTCATAGATTTTTTTATAACATATGGCCCTCTGTTAATAGAATTATAACTTTCTTTGTGTACCATTTTATCCGTATAATGAAAGGCGCTGTAAAAATCGCGTTAGAACAATTACATCAGGGATGAATACCAATCAAGATGCCTTAAAGGCAATTCAAAAAAAACTAGTCGGTAAGAGACTCTCATATCGGGAAATATATGCAGTGATGGATGAAATTGCAAACGATAGGCTTGGAGATATTCTCACGACATATTTTGCAGCTTCTGGGTATGCAAAAGGATTTACTTTTGACGAGATTTACTATCTTACAAAAGCAATGGTTGAGACAGGTGAAAAACTTGAATTTAAGGGCATTATTGCAGATAAGCATTCAATTGGGGGATTGCCGGGAACACGCGCCACTATGATTGTTGTACCCATTGTTGCATCTGCCGGTTTTAAGATTCCGAAAAGTTCTTCACGGGCAATTACTACTCCTGCAGGAACCGCAGACTGTATGGAAACAATTGCCGATGTAACCTTTGATAAGGATAGAATTTATAGCATTGTTGAAAAAACAAATGGATGTATCGTTTGGGGAGGGAGCTTTAAGATAGCTCCGGCAGACGATGAAATAATCCATGTGGAAGAGCCGTTAGCTTTTGAAAGTTACGACAAAATATTGGTTAGCGTTATGGCAAAAAAGATTGCATTTGGGTCCAACCACATTATTATTGATATTCCATGGGGAAAAACAATGAAAGTGCATAGCCTTGAAGATGCACAGAGTCTTGCTAGGAAATTTAAATTTCTCGCAGGAAAATTTGACCTAAAACTTGAAGTGCTTATTACAAAGTCTAGCCAACCTGCTGGGAATGGTATTGGGCCGTTGCTTGAGGCGGCTGATGCATTGCGTGTTTTGGAGCAGAGTGATGATAGACCTATTGATTTGGAAGAGAAATCTTTAGATCTATCGGGAGCATTGTTGAATTTGTGTATTAAGGATGCCAATGATGAAATGAAGGAAAACTTTATTTCTCAGTATAAAACTGGCAGAGAATGGGCAGCTGACATTCTTAGGAGTGGGAAGGCACACGCTAAAATGATGGAAATAATTAAGGCTCAAGGCGGGAATGCCCATGTAAAATCAACAGACTTAAGGCCAGGAAAATTTTCAAAAACTATTAAGTCTTCAAAAAGTGGGGAAGTGTCTCACGTGAATTGTCGAAATATATCAATATTGGCAAGAATTTTGGGTGCTCCCCAAGATGCACGTTCTGGGCTGTTTTTGCACAGAAGGGTGAGCGATAAGGTAGCTGCTCATGCTGAGTTGTATACATTCTATAGTGACTCTGAGAAGAGGATTTCAGAAGCTGTGGACTCAATACAGATGTTCCCGATTTACGATATTGAATAGGCTCTGTCAAAGCAGTAACCTAAAGGTATAGGTAACTTTATATGGGAAAGCTCTTTTTCGTATCAATTGGTACACTTAGCATACTACTTTCATTCGTATTCTCTGTTGTAATTCTTGCACTTCTTTATGCTGACGCATTTAGCCTTGGTTTTGCCATAGTTTTGACCATTATTATTAATGTAATTCTTTGGCTTGTGGGACCTTTCATTTCAGATTGGATTAACAAATGGTTTTATAAGGTTACATTTATTACAAGCGAACAAGTAAAAGCACAGTATCCGCAGGTGTATGAGCTGATTAATAATGTGTGCACTGAAAAAAAATTCCAATTTCCAAAAATTGGAATTATACCTGACAATAATCCTACTGCCTACGCATATGGTTCAGGAAGATGGAATTCAAGAATAATCATCACGCAAGGAATATTTCATTTTCTCAGCCCACAAGAAGCAAATGCTGTCATTGCGCACGAGTTGGGACATATCGTAAATAGAGATTTTATTGTCATGATGATAGCAGGTACCCTCGTGCAGATACTATATGAACTCTATGCCGTTCTTATACGAGTAAAAGGAAGGAGTGCGGGAGGATTACGGATTGTGGCAATTATTTCATATGTTCTCTATCTCATTGGTACATACATGTTGTATTACCTCAGTAGAACAAGAGAAAGTTTGGCTGATGAATTTTCAGCAAGTAAAACATCAGCTCAAGATTTGGCCGTAGCACTCATTAAAATTGGGTATGGTATTGTGACAACTGATGATTCAGATCGTGCAAAAAGACTTCTTCAAAGCACAAGACATCTCGGGATTATAGATGTAAAAAATGCCAAAGGATTGGGTACAACTGCATATATAACCAACAACAATCCCGCTGTGCTAGCCGAGGTTATGGTTTTTGATGCCGTAAGCCCATGGGCAAAACTTATTGAGCTCGGTTCTACGCACCCCCTAACCGGAAAAAGAATAAGTCGTCTAAGTGATATATCAATGGCTTCAGGTAAACCATTTTCTTTTGATGTGAAGGGAGCAATTATTAGACTTGCTATTGACAGGAAGAAGTTGTATTCAGGCTTTTTCTTGGGTGCTATTCTATATTTTGCTCCTGTAATTGGGGCTCTTATCACCCTACTCATTGAGCCAAAATTTGTTCTTGTTGGGATAGCTGCAGGGCTTATCTTAAAAGCTTTGTACAAATTCTCAGCAACTGGTACCGTTGCAACAACGATACTTGATGAAATGCGAAATCCTTATGCGTCTCCCTTAAGAGGCAAGCCTATAACTCTTACGGGACAGGTTATTGGGAAAGGTGTTCCTGGGTATGTTTTTGGTGAAGACATGATGTATCAAGATAAAACCGGTATTACTTTTATGGATTACAGTTCTATTATTGGGTTTGTCGGAGACTTTTTCTTTGCGCTTGGGAAAATGAAAAAAATTATGCAAGTTAACTCAATTGCCCAAGGGTGGTTTTTTAGAGGAATGAGTTCATATGTATCGTTAAAGTATATTAAAACTGAAACCGTGAAGGTAAATAGTCATCCATTATTGTGGGCGCTTGTTCCTCCAATACTTCTCATCGGTGCAACATTCTATATTCAATTGGTCTACTTCTAAATGTCGTTTTTTATTGGATTTTAGTAATAATTTGAGCCTCTGTGGTACAATACAAACAAGTGAAAAAGTTAACGGTTTTACTAGTACTTTGTTGTGTTCTTCTCATCGGCGGATTTGTTTGGTGGAGTAATGGACTGTCCCCTGTAAATGTAAAGGATACCAACTCTAAAGTTTTTGTTATTCCAAAAGGTACGCCGGTCAGAATGATTGGAAATGAGCTTAAGAAAGAGGGTCTGATTCGCGATCCTGTCGTATTTTTTATATATGTTAAAAAGGCTGGACTTGATAGAAGTATCCAAGCAGGTTCCTATAAATTGTCAGCTTCAATGGGTTTGCCTCAAATAATTGACACAATGGGGCATGGTCAAATTGATATCTGGGTTACTATTCCTGAAGGGCTTCGTTCTGAGGAAATTGCCGAAATATTAGAGAGCTCGATTCCAACATATTCATCAACATGGAAAAGTGCCCTTAAAGCCGAAGAAGGATATTTATTCCCAGATACTTATCTTATTCCAAAAGATGCTGATGTGGAGCAAGTCATTACGATTCTAAAAAATAACTTTTATACTAAAATTGAGGGTATTGGGTTATCTAAAACTACTCCAAACTTGAAAGAAATTCTTACTATGGCCTCACTTATTGAAAGGGAGGCGCTACGGGATGATGAAAAGCCAATGATTGCTTCAGTCATCACAAATAGGCTTGCAGAGGGTATGGCTCTTGATATTGATGCATCACTGCAATATTCAAAGGGGAAAAGTACACAAGGAAAATGGTGGGATGTTCCAACTGTTGAGGACAGAAAAATAGATTCTGAATTTAATACCTATAAATATCCGGGTCTTCCCCCATCACCAATTGCCAATCCTGGTATACAGGCAATAAGTGCTGCAAAAAATCCTGCATCCAGCAACTACTTCTACTATATACATGACACCAAAGGTAGTGTACACTTTGCTAGGACCCTTTCTGAACATAACAGTAATGTAGCTAAATACCTACAATAGGGACATTTGGGTGTTGACAAATGCCTCAAATTGCTGTATATGTTAACAACGTGATAAAAAAAAGATGGAGGTATTGACCTTCCATCCTTTTTTTTCGTGATTAGGCAACTTCTGAATCTTTCCAGATGATTAAAAATAGTACAAACAAAAGACAGTATTGGGGTAAGCAAGTTGACGTGCTTCCTGACTTGGATTTGCTTGGGATTCAAAAAGAATCTTACGAGTGGTTCTTGAGGGAGGGTATTCAAGAGGTTATCAACGAAATTTCTCCAATTCAGGATTTTACAGGTAAGAACTGGGAGTTAACTCTTGGTAATTACTCTTTAGGTGAGCCTAAGATTACTGAAGAGCTTGCAATGAGGAAAGGTTTGACCTTTTTCTCCCCCCTTACAGTAGAAGCATCCCTATTAAATAAAAAGACGGATAAAAAAGTAACTCAGGAAGTATTTCTTGGTGAAGTGCCAAAAATGACTGAAAGAGCAACCTTTATAGTGAATGGAATTGAAAGAGTTATAGTTAATCAAATTGTTCGGTCGCCCGGAGTTTTCTTCACTGGAGCTGAAGACCCAATTACTGGAAAAACTCTCTTTACTGCAGAATTAAGACCAGTTCATGGGTCTTGGCTTGAAATCTCAACAACAAGAACTGACATGATTGTTGTGAGAATTGACAGAAGAAAGAAATTCTTAGGAACAGTGTTTCTCAAGGCTCTCGGAATGGAAACAAATGAGGAGATTTTTGAGAAATTTGCTGATGTTGATGGAGCAGATGAATTTATCAAGAATACTCTAGAAAAAGACGAGGCAAAGGGTTCAACTGATGCTCTCATTGAAATCTTCAAAAAACTAAATCCGGGAGAGCCAGTTGTTATTGATACAATCCGACAAAATTTCCGTGATACCTTCTTTGATAAGAGACGATACGATCTTTCACGAGTAGGACGATACAAAATGAATAAAAAACTTAATGGACTTAATATTGATGTTTCACCTGAGGTTTCAACACTTGATGTGAATGATATCATTGGAATTATTAAATACCTTATTAATCTTTCAAAAGGAAAAGGTAAGGTTGATGATATCGACCATCTTTCAAATCGACGCGTTAGAAGCATTGGTGAACTTGTACAAACAACGGCTTTTAGAGTTGGAGCTTTGAGACTTGAAAGAATTATTAAAGAAAAGATGTCTTTGACTTCAACTGAAGAAACATATTCCCCATCACACTTCATAAACGCCCATCCAATTATTGCCGCTATTAACGAATTCTTCAGAACTTCACAGCTTTCAGCAATTCTTGACCAAACAAATCCATTAGCAGAAATTGATAACTTAAGAAGACTTACCGTTATGGGAACTGGTGGTATTTCAAGAGAAAGAGCATCTTTCTCTATCCGCGACATCAATGCATCCCAATATTCAAAGATTTGTCCGGTAAGAAGCCCTGAAGGTCCAAATATTGGACTTGTTACCTACCTCTCGCTGTATTCTAAAGTAAATGAGCATGGATTTTTAGAAGCTCCTTACCTGAAAGTTGTACAAGAAAAGAAAGGTGGCAAGACTGTTGCAAGAATTACTAATGAGATTGTTTATTTAGATGCTGATATCGAATCAGATCATTACATTACTCATGCTGACATTCCAATAGATGATAAGGGCTTTATTGTTGACGATTTGGTTCCTGCACGTTTTATGGGAGAATATCTAGAAGTTGAGCGTGGAAAAATTGAATATATCGATGTAGTTCCAAGACAAGTTGTTGGAACATCCGCTTCACTTATCCCATTTGTTGATCACGATGAAGCAAATAGAGCACTTATGGGAACCCACATGCAATGTCAGGCAGTTCCATTGATAAAGACCTCAAGTCCTGTTGTTGGAACCGGTATGGAAGCTTCAGTTGCCGAGGCAATGGGAAGAGTTGTAATTGCTCCTTTTGATGGAGATGTTACATATGTTGATGCAAATAAAGTGAAGATTAAGGGTAAAAGCGGCGAAATGGAATACGATATTACTAAATTCAAGAGAACAGCTCAGAATACATTCTTTAATGAAAATCCAGTAGTAACAACTGGCCAAAAAATTAGAAAAGGAGACGTACTTGTCGATGGACCAGCAACTCATGAAGGAGAATTAGCACTTGGAAAGAATCTGCTTATCGCATATGCATCATTTGACGGACTTGGATATGAGGACGCTATTGTTATTTCAGACAGACTCGTTAAGGATGACGAATTGACCTCAGTTCATATTGAAAAATATGAATCAACAGTTGTTGATACAAAGTTGGGCCCTGAAGAAACAACTCGCGATATTCCAAACGTCGCTGAGGAAGATCTTGCGAATTTAGATGAAGAAGGAATTGTTGTTATCGGTTCTGAAGTAAATCCAGGGGACATTCTTGTTGGAAAGATTGCGCCAAAGGGTGAAACAGAACTTACAGCTGAAGAAAGACTTTTAAGAGCCATCTTTGGAGAAAAAGCGCGAGAAGTACGAGATACTTCACTCAGAATGCCACATGGAGAGCATGGAATCGTTGTAAGCATTCAAGTTCTTGATCGCGATAAAGGCGATGAATTAGAGCCTGGAACCATTAGAAAGCTACAAATTGAAGTTGCGCAGATGAGACATGTTGTTGTTGGAGATAAGCTCGCAGGAAGACATGGAAATAAGGGAGTTATCTCAAAGATTGTTCCACAAAGTGACATGCCTTACCTTGAAGACGGAACTCCTGTTGATATTATTATTTCTCCTATTTCAGTACTTGGACGTATGAATCTTGGTCAGCTTTTGGAGGCACACGCTGGATGGGCAGCGAAAAGAATTGGAACAAAGATTGCGGTACCTGTTTTTGAAAAAGTATCAGAAGACAAATTATTTGCTCTCATGGAAGAAGCAGGACTTCCTGCAAATGCAAAAGTAAAATTATTTGATGCAAGAACTGGAGATGCATATGAGAACGATGTCGTAGTTGGCCTTGGATATATCATGAAGCTTATTCACATGGTTGAAGACAAAACTCACGCTCGTTCTACTGGCCCATACTCACTTGTTACGCAACAGCCTCTCGGAGGAAAAGCACAAATGGGAGGACAAAGACTTGGAGAGATGGAAGTTTGGGCTCTTGAATCACACCGTGCAGCATACACATTGCAGGAAATGTTAACCATAAAATCAGACGATGTGGCTGGACGTGCGAAGGCATTTGAAGCTATAATAAAGGGTGTTGATATTCCAACCCCTAAGGTTCCAGAATCATTTAAGGTTTTGATTCGAGAATTGCAATCATTAGGCATGAATATTCAACCTACACATGCAGTTGTTGAGGTTGAAGAGGAGGAATCTGATGAAATTATCGAAGAAGTAAAGAAAGAGTCTGAAGAATTACAAGAAGCACTAGAGGTAACAAGTATTGAAGAAGAAGCAAAAGAAGAAGCTCCGCTAACAGCAGAAGCAGAATTAATTGTAGATTCTATAGAACAAACAGAGCCAACAAGTGAAGACACAGCAATTACTGTTGAAGAAGCAGGAAAGGAGAGCGAATAATTATGGAACCAAAAAATAAAGACAATGACATGATGCGTTTTTCAGAAAGCGCGCTTTCTACACAAAACAAAAACAGAAAATTTGACGTAATTAACATTTCAGACTTTGAAGGTTTGAGAATTACCGTTGCTTCACCTGACGATATAAAGGGTTGGTCTTACGGTGAAGTTACAAAGCCTGAAACTATCAATTACAGAACATTTAGAGCAGAAAAAGATGGACTTTTTGACGAAAGAATCTTTGGACCAACGCGTGACTTCGAATGTTACTGCGGAAAGTACAAGAGAATTCGTTATAAGGGAATCGTTTGTGATAGATGTGGAGTTGAAGTTACATATTCTCGAGTAAGACGTGAGCGAATGGGTCATATAACACTTGCAGCCCCAGTTATTCATGTTTGGTTTTCAAAAGGCTCACCATCAAAGCTTTCTACTCTTCTTGGAACTTCACAAAAAGAGCTTGAGTCAATTATTTATTATGCAAGTTATCTTGTTACCACAATTGACGAGGATAAGAGAAAGGAAGCACAGCAAAGACTTGATGAAGTAAAAAACAGAAGACTTGATGAGCTAAAGAATTTAATTGAAAGCGAAAAGGCAAAGCTTGCTACTGAGGAGGAAGACAAGTTGAAGGAAATTGAAGCAACTCTTAAAAAAGAACGAAAAGATTTGGTTTTGGAAGAGACACGAGTACTCTTTAAGCAAAAGAATGCAGCATTTGATAAAAGACTTGAAAATGAATCCTCTCGAATCGAGGAAATTTTTACCAGAATCAATGACATTGTAAAAGGACTTAAGATTTGGGATGTTCTTTCAGAAGAAGAATTTGTACGACTTATAGAATATGATGTGCTTATTTTCTTTGAGGTAGAAACAGGTGCTTCAGCGATCTTGCACGCTATTGAATCAATGGATGTTTCAAAAATCATTGGAGTTTTGAGAGAAGATGTTCACAAATCATCAGGACAAAAACAGCTCAAGCTTTTGAAGAGACTACATCTTATCGAAGCAATTGCAGAGGCTGGATTTGATCTTTCATCAATGATTTTAAGAGTGCTTCCTGTATTACCACCGGATTTGAGACCAATGGTTCAGTTGAATGGAGGAAGATTCGCCACTTCTGATTTGAATGATTTGTATCGAAGAGTTATTAATAGAAATAATAGATTAAATCACTTAATCTCACTTGGAGCACCTGAAATTATTTTGAGAAATGAAAAGAGAATGCTTCAGGAATCAGTTGACTATCTTATCGATACTTCAATCAGAGCTTCTCAAACACAAAGACAATTTAAGTCATTGTCAGACGTGCTTCGAGGGAAGCAAGGTAGATTTAGAAAGAATCTTTTGGGTAAGCGTGTTGATTATTCTGGGAGAAGCGTTATTATTGCAGGTCCTGAATTGTCATTGAATCAATGTGGACTTCCAAAGGAAATGGCTTTGGAGCTCTTTAAACCATTTGTTATTCGTGAAGTTATTGCTCGAGGACTTACAACGCCAAATGCAAAGGCTGCAAAGAGATATATCGAAAAGAGACCAGCTGAGGTTTTTGATATTCTTGAAGAAATCACACGAAATCATCCAGTTCTTTTGAATCGTGCCCCTACCCTTCATAAATTGGGTATTCAAGCATTCTACCCTGTATTAGTTGAGGGTAGCGCTATAAAGATTCATCCTTGTGTCTGCGCAGGTTACAATGCAGATTTTGACGGAGATCAGATGGCTATTCACGTGCCGCTTTCGTCTAGAGCACAGCAAGAAGCAATTGATCTCATGATGCCAGGTTCAAATCTGTTAAAACCAGCTGACGGAAATCCAATTACCTTACCAAACAAAGAAATGGCTTTGGGTACGTTCTATCTTACAAGCGTTGATGAGAGCAAGCGCAAAGAAACCTTACCAATGTTCTCAGGAAGCGCTGAGGCATATTTGGCTCTTTCTTTGAAAATGATTACGTATCGCGAGCCAATCATGATTCGTGTGAATGGTAAAACATTTGAAACAACTCTTGGAAGAGTGTTGTTTAACGAAAATTTACCTTCAAAAATGACATATATTAATGAGGAAATAAAAGCATCAACAATCAAAGAGATTATAACAAAGGCAATGGTTGATCTTACCAAAGAGGAAGTTGCAAATCTAATAGACAGAATTAAAGAAGTTGGATTTTATGCAGCAACTATCTCAGGAATTTCAGTTTCAACCTTCGATTTGAAGATGTTACCAGGAAAGAGATCAATTATTGATACTTCAGAAGGGAAGATTAAAGAAATCGAAAACGAGTACCAACAGGGACTTATTACGCATACAGAACAGAAGAGACTTATGAATCACGTATGGCTTGATGCAACGGAGGAAATGGCCAATAAGACATGGGATTTGTTTGACAAGAATGATGTTGTTAAAATCATCGCTGATTCAGGAGGAGCTAGGGCTGGAAAAGACCAGATTAAGCAGCTTGCTGCTATGCGTGGACTTATTTACGATCCGTTAGGCCGCATCGTTGAACTTCCTATTAAGAGTAATTTCCGTGAAGGACTTTCAATTTTTGAATACGTGAACTCAGCAAGAGGTTCTAGAAAAGGACTTACCGATTCAGCACTAAAAACAGCAGATGCTGGATACCTAACCAGAAGACTTGTTGATGTTACCCATGATGTTATCATCCGCGAAGATGACTGTGGAACAACACAAGGATACGAAATTTCTCTTGAAAATAGAGAGAATGTGACACCGCTTACCAATATGCTTTTGGGTCGTGTTGCTTTGAAGGACATCGTTTCAAAGAAAACAAAGAAAGTATATGTGAAAAAGGGTGAGGATATTGATCACGCAAGACTAGCTGAAATTCTTCTCGATGACACTGTGCTCGTCGCTGATATAAGAACTCCAATTTACTGTAAATTGAAGTATGGAATGTGTGCGGCTTGTTACGGATGGGACCTTTCATCATACAAGAGAGCTGACATGGGTACACCGGTCGGAGTTATCGCAGCGCAGTCCATTGGAGAGCCTGGAACTCAGCTTACTATGCGTGTTAAGCACTTTGGAGGAGTTGTCATGTCTGACGTTACCCAAGGTCTTCCACGTGTGGAAGAACTCTTTGAGGTACGACGTCCAAAGAATCTAGCACCAGTTGCTGAAATTACTGGAAAAGCAGATGTTGAAAAGGTAGAGGATGGATACATCGTTAAGATTAAGAATAGCAAGGTAAAACCAGTTGAAGAACGTGAATACTTTGTTCCTCTAGCTTCAAGTCTTCTTATTGAAGATGGAGCACAGGTTGTAGCAGGAACTCAGCTTTGTGAAGGACACCTTGATCCAAAAGATGTATTAAAGGTTGGAGGTCTTGAAAGATCACAACAGTACCTCATCAATGAAATTCAGGATGTGTACGAATCACAGGGTATTTCAATTCATTACAAGCACTTTGAAACCATCATTAGAAAAATGTCTGATAAAGTAATGGTTGAAACAGCTGGTGACACATCACTTCTTCCAGGAGATTTGGTATCAAAGCTTAAGTTTGAAGATGAAAATGCAGCAGTAATTTCTGAAGGTGGAGAACCAGCAACAGCTCGAGAGACTGTACTTGGAGTTACAAAGGCAGCACTTGTTACAGACAGCTGGCTGTCAGCAGCTTCATTCCAAGAAACAACTCAAGTACTTACAGACGCTTCATTGCAAGGTAAGGTTGATGATCTTATCGGACTTAAGGAAAACGTTATCGTTGGAAGACTTATTCCTGTTAGACAAGACTTTATGGAAAATGCAATTGCAGATGAAGCAGCTCGAGGAGAACAAGCAAGACAAGCACAAGTGCTTATTGCTGACAGAGAATCATTAAGAAACGAAGACAACACTGGACTTGATTCTGCCTCAAGTGTATAATCAGCAAGTTCCGAGTTTATAGTTCATAGTTTATAGCAATTATATGCCGACACTTAACCAACTTATCAAAAACGGTCGCTCAAAAAAGAGCAAGAAAATTAAAGCAACAGGTTTGCGAACTACTTTCAATGCAAAAGAAAGAGCATATAGCCTGAATCCTTCTCCTCAAAAGAGAGGTGTTGTAACATTGGTGCGTACTATGACTCCTAAAAAGCCAAATTCAGCTCTCCGAAAAGTTGCAAGAGTAAAACTTTCAAATAGAGAAGAAGTTACAGCTTACATTCAAGGAATTGGACACAATTTAGCAGAACACGGAATCGTTCTCGTAAGAGGCGGAAGGGTAAAGGATTTACCAGGAGTTAAATACCATTTGGTAAGAGGAAAATTTGACCTTGCAGGTACACAGAACAGAAAAACTTCACGTTCTAAGTACGGAGCAAAGAAGGGAGGACCAGCAGCAGCGTAGTTGCGGTTACAAGATATGCCACGAGGAGGAAAAGGAGTCGAGAAAAGAAAAATGCTAGCTGATCCTATTTACGGGAGCATTTTGCTGACAAAATTTATCAATAACGTTATGCAAGACGGTAAAAAGACAACTGCACAAAGAATTGTGTATGATGCAATGGAAATAATCAAAGAAAAAGGAAAAGAGCCAGTCGCTACCTTTGAAAAAGCTATTGATACGGTTGCTCCAAAGCAAGAAGTGAGACCAAAAAGAATCGGAGGAGCTGCTTATCAAGTTCCTATGGAAGTAAGAGGACCACGCAAGGTTTCATTGGCAATCCGATGGATTCTTGAGGCAACTCGAAAAAGACCAACAGCAGAATACAAGACGTTTGCACAAAAATTGGCTGCAGAACTCATTGATGCTGCAAATAGTGAAGGGGAAGCAATCAAAAGACGAGACGCGATACATAAAATGGCAGAAGCCAATAAAGCATTTGCGCATTTTAGATTCTAAAATGCTTAATGCTTTGCGACCTTCGGTCTAAAGGCTTTCGCTCATTTCCGATTTTAAACTTCAGATTTTAGTTCACTCCCGACTTGCGTTTTGTAGTTCACAATTGTAGAATAACATTCTAAAAGTTATGAGTGAAAAGACTCCACATTCTATAAATCCTGAATTTGCCTTCTGGGCAAGACACACAATTGCTGATAAAGTTTTGCAAGGTTTCCGTGAAATGAATGAAGAGGGTGCGTTTGTTATGGAAGAAGGTATTGGATATCGCTTTTTTTCACAAAATGGAACTGATTATGGCGATCCCGTCATTGAGTTAGGCGGGGCGGTCAAACCAGGCGGAAGGACAGACAAGTTAGTAAGTGAAGCCTATCAACTTGAAAGAGATGATGAGTACGATCCGCATATGATTGTTTCCATTGACACAGAAGGAGAGGTTAAGAGGCTGCAAGAAACGATACCTGGCAGTGCAATGTATGCGAAGTTAACAATTGCAGATGGAGTTATTTATTCGAAGGAGGCTCAGAACGAACTTTATCCGGACAATGAGGATTTTAGTGGTACAGGGAGAACTATTGTGCGACTTGATACATACGATTCTAAAAATCAAATTCAGCAAATGTATCTTGAAAAAGTAGGGATTGAAAGAGTCAGATGGGGTTTAAATCAACTTATTGAACAAGGGAGATTAAGTGGTGTTCAAAGAGAAGTATTGGAAAAAGTCGCATCAAGTTATAATTTATAAGCTCTTATAAATCTGCGTTTCGCAAATCCTGATAGCCTTCCCTAATTTTATCCAATTCTTTTATTGTTAATTTTCCTTGATTGAAAAGCTCGGCTTTTTCAGAAAACATTTTAATTTTTCCTTCAACACTTAAATTCGGAACCATAAATACAAATGTTCCAAATTCTGTCAGTGCCTGTAGTTGTTTTTCATTTTTGTTAAGGCGTGTGGCTTCCAATACCTTGTAAATTGCCAGACTTGGTGTTGCGTGCATTTGGTTTACAATCGCTTCAAGGGTTTCAATATTTATTTTCTCAAGAGTAGTGCTTTCCTCACCTTTGCTTTTGTAATTTTTAAAATGGTCTATGATTTGTGGGTCCCAGTATCCACTCTCACAAAGTTTTTTTGCTATATAAATACGTATCTCTTCAGGAAGACTGCTTTCAGAAAAAAGAGTTGCAGCAATTGTTTTTCCTTTTTCGTCTCCCTTTTCAATGAGCCCTTTTGTAATTCTTGCAATGATTCTATAGTCCCCACTTTCGCTTTTGACCTCTTCAACGAGAAGTGTTCTCAACTCAGCAATGCTTCCTTCAGATTCTTGTCCCAGAATGTTTTGCAGTGCAATTTTTAGATCTTGTCCTGAAACTTTTTTTTCTTGACGCATTACATCAATGTTGTCTCTTTGTCTTGTGCCAATTGCAATTGCGATTTGTTTTTCAACAGGTAATTTTTTGAAAGTATTGATATTGACAAGATCAAGATACCCAATAGCTTTAAGAGTTTTATTGTCTGTCTCTCTACATAGTTTTTCTAAGTTTTGTTGGGTTATTGTAACTCGTTTGTCGTTAAGGTCTGTCAGCGCAAGTTGTGCATAAAAATCAAGCGAAAAACTTTCACTAGATTCTTCAGGGCTATATGTTTTATAAAGCTGCAGTGTTGATTCATATGCTTTGATAGCTTCCTCCATATACCCAAGTTCTGCAAGTGCGATAGAGGTGTTCTCGAAGGTCATAAGGGTTTCAAGCCTGTCAAGTTTGTCTGCATCCGGACCTAAATCTTCTAAAAATACTTTGCCTTTCTCAAGTGAAGCATTAAGTTGTTTGAATGATTCATTTGGAACTCCGGTTGTTGCATGTTGTACTTTAATAACGTCTCTGAGTGATTCTATTTTGTAAATTACTTCGGTTTCAGAAGTTGCAAAGGCAAAAGCTTTTTTAAAATGCTCTTGTGAATTTTTTCCGATTGTAAAATTGTATTGTGCAAAAATCAATTCCGAATTCATATCAGCAAGTTTGGGGTTTTTCTTGAGGCTTTGTTGCATTCTGTGAATAAAATTTTCAGGACTTTTGCCTTCATTCAAAAGATTTCGGGAAATTTTTGTTGCCATTAAAAGTATATCTTTTGGCTCCTTGATTCCTTTCATCGCTTCATTATATTGACCCTCCCGAAACATATTCCAACGATTGTTTTGATAATGTTGTACATCGATTTGTGGGTCAACCTTTTTGGCTTCTTCGAAAAGTTCACGACTTGCAAGCTCGCGAGCAAGGGTTTTTTGTAACGCTTTCCGCATATAGTTAGAATTTTTGTTTTTCTTATCCAAAGTTTTGGCTCTTAAAATTGAATCGGCTAAATAATATTCTGGATTGCCTCCTACTTTTGCTACCGCTTTTATTACAGAGGCTGATAGCATTTGGGCGTCATAATCGTTATCTTGTTTGTACACAAGTTGATAGGCATTTTCAAAGAAAACATCACCTATTTCATTTTTTTCTGCCTTTGCAATTCCAATATCAATAAGAGATTGTCCAACACTTCTTATTGTGTACCTGTCAACTTGGAGCTTTTCTAGAACTGTCACCTCTGCCAGTGAAAAATCTCCTAATTTTGAAAGTGCGCAAGCAGCTTGAAGTTTTATATCATGCTTTTTTGTTGTAGGGAGGTAGTCAAGGCTTTCAGTAACTTGCTTTTTTTTATTTTCAGAAAGTTTGTTGTAATTTTTGGCCAGTATTTCAAGTCCTGATGTATACCCTTTGTTCTTTGAAGCATTGAGAACTCTATGAAATCCTAATTCGCCATAATATTTTGTAAGAATTTGATTTTCGATTTCGGAAAAAACATTTTCACTCGTTTCTTGTGTTGGTTGGTTTCTCTCTGTCATAAGAGTAACTTTAATTGAAAAAATATAGGGGGTCTGTAACTTTTAGTACGGGAAGGGTGTAGTCTTTATTACACAAAAGTAGAATTTATTATTTATCATTTATAATTTATAATTGTTTAGTATGAATAATTGGCAGAATTTGGTCTTGGTTTTGTTTTTAGTCTATAGTCTTGCTGGGTTTTTCTACGGTTTAAAATATAAGAAAAACCCATACGGTTTGTGTAAGCGATGCACTTTAATTGGGGCATTTGTGTGGACGGATGCCTTTATATTTGGTTTGTTTTTTTCACTCATAAGTATTTTGTGTTTGCTGCTGCAGCAGTGGGTTCTCTTTGGGCTGATATATTCGGTGTTTTGGCTTGTGAGAAGCATTGGCGAGCAAATATACTGGTTCCACGAGCAATTTGCAGTATCACATCGTAATTCTCCTCACACTCTTCTGCCATCAAAACTTTTTAAGGGAGAAGAGGTTTGGATTGTTATGCAGACCTTTTGGCAATGTGTAAGTGTGGTATCAGTTGTGGCTTCTGTATATATAGTGTCTTTCGTCCTATAATCGACATATTGACACTGGTAGGTATTTGGTGCTAACGTTTTCATATGCGCTCAATTTCAACATCCATTGGCCTTTATAAGGTTATCCTTCTCGGGCTTCTAGCATGCCTTTTTCTAATTTTTGCTAAGCAATCTTTTGCAAGTACCACAGCTTCGCTTCTTCCTGTTTCTGATGGTAATTACACTCAATGGAATCCAAAAAGCGGAGCGTCTCATTTTGCTATGGTTGATGAGGCATCTTGCAATGGAAATACGGACTTCAATCGCGAGACGACAGTAGGACAGAGAGATTCATACGATTTAGATATCTCTTCTGTCCCAAATGGAGCAACAATTACGCAAATTGATATAACACCATGTGCATCTAAAAATACGTCTGGTGGTACCAATACCACATTTAATGTTTTCTATCGCCTAGATGGCGTTGATAGTGCAGATGCAGGAGCGTACGCCCTTACTACAACTACTCCAGCAGGACTTTCAACGACCAGTTATAGTGGACTTTCTGCGTCGAAGAGCGGTTCAACAACCCTTGAAGTGGGCGGAGTATTTACTGCAGGAAATAGAGGAGTAAAGCTATCTCAAGTTGCAACCGTAATTACTTACAGTCTCCCTCCAACAGTCACAACAAATGGTGCAAGTGGTATAACTCAAACAGCAGCTTCACTTTCGGCAACCATAAATCCAAATGGTTTAAGCACTACTGCAAATTACCGATATGATACTTCCAATGTTGTCTGTTCTTCGTTATCTAATGTTACTTCCGATACAAATGTTGGTTCCGGTACGACAGGGGTTTCCAATCCCCAAGCAATAGCTTCCTTGTCTGCCAATACTACCTACTATTTCTGTGCTACAGCTACGAATTCAGTTGGCACTACATATGGAAGCGTACTTTCATTTACAACGCTACCGCTCTTACCAACGGTAACAACAGACCCCGCTGTATCAATTACCTCCAATTCTGCAACGTTGCGTTCAACAATTAATGCTCATGGTGTTACATCAGGATTTCGATTTAGATATGGTACCTCCAATGTCGCTTGTTCTTCTCTTCCAAATACGACTACACTCACAAATTTAAGTGTTAGTACGGACACGAGCTATCAGGCGTTCCCTTCAGGTTTGGCTTCGGGTACAACATACTACTTTTGCATAACTGGATCGAATGCAGCTGGAACTGCTTATGGCAGTGTTCTTAATTTTCTGACACTATAATTTCTCCTATGTAACTCACATTGATTAGTAAACGTTTTTATTTTATAGTGGTGGGATGTTGGTTTGGCTGAAGAAACATTATTTCCCCCTTCTTCTTGGCAGTTATTTTATTTATTTAATCCTTCTTATTTATAGAACATCTTTTGTTATTGATGGCGTAAGATACTTCTCTCTTGTTGATGACATGATGATTTCCATGAAGTATGCAAAAGAATTATCTTTGGGTCACGGGCTTGTATGGAATATTGGGGACAGAGTAGAAGGATTTACAAATCCATTGTGGACTATTTACATGGCACTTGTGCATCTGTTACCTATTGCTGCGTCAAAAATCAGTCTTGTTATACAACTTACGAATGTGTTGTTTTTACTTCTTAACCTCGTTGTGATAAAAAAAATTGCTGGTCTACTTTCTAACAAGTCCTTTTTTGTTGTTTTCTTTAGTTTGCTTCTCACCGTTTCTTATTACCCTCTTAACAATTATGGAGTTCTAGGAATTGAAGTAACTGTTCTGACACTTCTTACAAACATTGCGGCGCTTTTAGTGATACGTCAATTTAAAACGAAGAAGTTTTCAAATAGAGTATTTTTGATTCTTGGAATAGCTACCCTTGTAAGAATTGATACGGTGGTTTTATTTGGATCCGCAACGTTATTCATTTACTTTTTTGATAAAAAGAATAGAGAAAAAATCCTTAAGTCAGGCTTAAGCCATTTTATTTTATTTGTTGGTATACAAACAGGAATAAGATATTTATATTATCACGAGTTATTTCCCAATACGTATTATCTAAAAATGACAGGATATCCCATTTTTTTTAGAATGACACGCGGTGCATATTCTCTTCTCAAATTTGTGTGGGATACCGGCATTTTTCTTTTTGTTATTCCACTTACGCTTTTGCCAAAAGTGAAAAAAGAAGTCCTCTTTATTTTTTGGATTATACTCTTTCAAATTCTTTACACCATTTATACTGGGGGAGACGTATTCTATTATTTCGGGAGGTACGTAATGGTAACGGTACCACTATTCTTTGTTTTGTTTTCTCTATCTTCGGAGAGAATTGTGCAAGGTATAGTTCAAGGACTAAATGCAAAAAAATATGTTTTTTCATTTAGTCTTGTTTTTATTTTAGTTGCAATTTCCATGTTCAACTTTGTAGATAAAGATATGTTTTTAGAATCATTACTGCTAAAGCATCCGCAGTCAACAGGTGGAATAAAGCAGAATGTTGAATTGGCCAAAGCAATAGATACGGCAACATATAAAGGTGCAAAAGTTGCTGTAATATGGGCAGGAATTACTCCGTATTTTTCAGATAGATATTTTTATGATATGTTGGGCAAGAGTGATAAGGTTGTGGCAAGAGAAAAAGCGCGTAGTCCACACGAGCTGTTGGAAGTAAACCCTCTCATTCGTTTTGTCCCCGGACACTTGAAATATGACTACGAATACTCAATTAAAGCCCTAAAACCTGATGTCGTGACTAATTTATACTTTGAAAAAGAACAGATAGTTCCTTACATGGAGAAGTATTATGAATTAAAAAACATAGACGGAGTGAATCTGTATCTAAAAAAGAACTCGAAGTTTGTTAAGAAGATATAGCTACTTAGTTTCAACACTTAATATTTTTAGCCACATGCCTGCGCAAGATATCTTTGTATTTCTAGTTACTCAACAGAAATACTAAGAATCTTATCACCTATTTCTATTTTATTTACTACGTCCATACCTTCAGTTACTATTCCAAAGTTTGTATAGAGCTTATTGAGGTGTGGGCTATCTGTTTTTGTAATAAAGAATTGTGAATCATTTGAAATATTAATATCGCCACCTCTTGCAATTCCAACACTACCGGCAACAAATGATTTTTCATTTAATTCGGTAGGCATATTCCCTCCACCTGTTCCATCTCCTCTTGGGTCTCCACCTTGCACTACCCAATCCTCAACTCGGTGAAAGGTAAGATTTTTATAATAATTACTTTCTGCCTTTTTGGCAAAGTTACTTACCGTTCTTGGTGCGTCTGTTGGGTAAAATTCAATAGTAATGTCTCCTCGTGATGTTTTGATTGTTGCGGTTGTAACCTTTGGAGTTTCTGCTGGGGCTAGAGTTGGTGCTACTGTTGGGGCTGAAGTTGGCAAGGGAGTTATGACTTGCTGTACCGGTGTGGGGGATGACTTCTCAAGATAGGAAAGGGGAGAGATGTTATTGCGGGAAAAGAGTACAATAAAAATTCCTGCTACTAGTAGAATACCTATTATTATAAATGGAGCTTTGCTCATCGTCTTTAGGATTATAGCAAAAATATACTACTTGGCAAGGGGCTCATATTTGTGTATACGGTATTATATATATGGTATAGAGTAAATTTTTAATACAAAATACTAAATACAGAATACGAAATACTGTCTAAATTATTGTCAGGGATTTTGAGGATTTGTTGAGTAGCTCAACCCCTGTTGGAGTAATAAGTATTGTATCTTCGATTCTTATGCCGCCAATACCTTCAAGATATATTCCAGGTTCAACGGTTACTACCATTCCAGCTTCAACAGATTCGTCTGAATAGGGCGAGATTACTGGCGACTCGTGCACCTGAAGTCCTACCCCATGGCCTATGGCATGAGGAGTTGGTGGAAAACCAAGGGAGGTAATGTGACTTACAGCTGCGTTATGGACATTCTGCAAATTAAAGCCTTCGGCTTTATATTTTGATAAGCAGTCAATGGCGACTTCTTGTGCTTCGAGCGTTGTTGTGTACAGTTTTTTTTGTTCATCAGTTGCACTACCCAGAAAAACAGTCCTAGTCATATCAGAACAATAACTTCCAACCTTTGCACCAAAGTCAAGCAAAACAATATCACCGGATTGTAAAAGTGTTTCGTTGGAACTGTGATGAGGAATAGCTGAATTTTTCCCAAATGCGACAATGGGCTTAAAGGCTATTTCTCCTGCATTCCTTTTTATGAAATATTCAATTTCAGTCTGTATCTGATATTCAGCAATACCCACTTTTAATAATGAAGTAATATGAGTAAATGTTTTGTCAGTTAGTTCCGCTGCCTTAAGGAGATTTACTTGCTCTGTTGCATCTTTAATAGTGCGAAGTTCACCAATAATGTGTTCTGTAGGAATAAAATCGGTTTTTGGCAAATCATCACAGAAATTCTCATACTCAACATACGATACGTTATCTTTTTCAAATCCGATATGTGCTAGTTTTTGTGATAGTGCCGTTGTAGACAATGCTTTGAGAAATGGATTTTCAGAATTTACTTCAACAAGCGTTACAAATGGAGCAACTTCTTTTACGTGTCCAGTGTATCTTCTATCTGTAAATAGTATGCATTGAGTGTTCGTAATGAGGAGATGTGCTTCACGTTCTTCCAGCGAAAATGCGGAGATGCCGGTGAGATAAATAATATTGTAAGGCGAGGTAATAAGAAGTGCATCAATTTCTAATTGTGGGAGTTCTGTTTGTAGTTTTTTTATTCGATCTTGGAACATACCCTAGTATACCAAGAATTATGGGGCATGAATTAGGAATTTTGTTTAAATTGATATTGACAAATATTTTGAGTTTCTATATATTTAATTATGGAGCCCTCAAAGTCGCAATTCCCGACAGCACTCACCTTTGACGATATTCTTTTGCTTCCCGGATTCACTGATTTTACCCGTCAAAATATTGAATTAAAAACTCATCTAACAAAAAATATTTCACTGGATATTCCTTTTGTTTCATCTCCTATGGATACCGTTACAGAAAGTAAGCTTGCCATCGCTTTGGCGAAGTTGGGTGGAATAGGGATAATTCATAGAAACTTAACACCAGAAAAACAAGCGAGTGAAATACTTAAAGTGAAAAAACTTGGTCTACAAGTGGGTGCTGCAATTGGTGCATCGAATGGATATGAAAAGCGAGTAGAAATGTTAGTAAAGGCTGGTGTTAATGTTGTGGTGATTGACAGTGCCCATGGATACACAAAAAGCATTATTGATGCCACAGTATATCTAAAAAATGAATATAAAAAACTTGATGTTATTGCCGGAAGCATAGCTACGGGTGATGCTGCAAAGGCTCTTATTGCTTCTGGTGCTGATGCGCTACGTGTCGGTATGGGTCCAGGGGCAATTTGCACCACAAGAGTAGTGAGTGGGATGGGCGTACCCCAAGTAACAGCCGTTCTGAATGTGCTAAAAGTTGCCAATAAGACAAAGACGCCTGTTATTGCTGATGGTGGAATTAAGTATTCAGGAGATATGGTAAAGGCTCTTGCTCTCGGTGCATCAACAATTATGATGGGAAATTTCTTTGCTCAGACAGAAGAGTCACCAGGCAAAATCCGAGTATTAAGTAGAAGTGAAGTGCCGCACCGTTTTCAAAGTATTTTTAATCACACTCACAAAACTTTTAAATTTAAAGAATATCGGGGAATGGGAAGTGACGCGGCAATGCAAAAGGGTGCAAAGATAAAAGCAGAAGATGAATTTCATGGGAATACGTATTCTAATAGAGTGCTTGTAGCAGAAGGTGTGGAGGGATATGTACCAATTAAAGGAACCGTAAAAGAATTGGTAGATCAAGCAGTAGGTGGAATAAAATCTGGAATGTTTTATATTGGTGCTAAAAACATTGGTGAGTTATGGGAAAAGGCACAATTTATTCAAATTACATCGTCCTCACTTCAGGAAAATCATCCGCACGGAATTATTGTAAGTAATCCAGGCAAGAGTTACATCTAGATAATTTCAAAATTCAAATTTAAAATTTAAAATCAAATTCAAATGTTTAAAATATTAAAAATTGTTTGAAAATTTAGAATAAAAAAATAAAAATTAGGCATGATTATTATTGTTGATTTCGGTTCACAGACAACTCACTTAATTGCCCGCAGAATAAAAGAATTAGGCATTCCCACGCAGATAATTACTCCTGATAAATCCGGTGTCATAATGTTACAAGAGCCTGATGGAATTATTCTCTCTGGTGGTCCTTCCTCTGTGTATGAAAAGAATGCCCCAGCAATTGACCCGGCAATATTTTCACTTGGTATCCCAATTTTAGGAATTTGTTATGGATTCCAATTGATGTGCCATTTGGCAGGAGGCAAAGTTATTTCTGGAAGAAATGAATATGGACCGGTCAAAATTATCATAAAAGCAAAAGATCCAAAGCCAAAGATTCTTACCTCTCTTCCAAGTGAATTTAATGTATGGATGAGTCATGGTGACGAAATTATTAAAACTCCAATTGGAATGAAAACATTCGCGACAACACCTCACATGAAATTTGCAATATCTGGCGATGTGAAAAAAAAGCTGTACGGAATACAATTTCATCCGGAAGTTGATCATACTGAATATGGTGTGGATATACTAAAAAACTTTGCTACTATCTGCGAACTTGCATTTGGAAAACATGCTATAAACCCAACAATACTTATTGATTTTATTAAAGAAAAGGTTGGTGAGTCATATGTATTAGGGGCAGTCAGTGGTGGTGTTGATTCAACAGTTGCTGCAGTCTTGACAGCCAAGGCAATTGGTGACAGATTTATTCCGGTCTATGTAAATAATGGTTTGCAAAGATTTGATACCGAAGAATTTGTAGAAAAAATATTTACGCATATTGGAATTAAGCCAATTATTGTTAATTGTAAAAAGGAAATGTTAGAGCTTTTGAAAGGCGTTACAAATCCGGAACACAAAAGAAAACTTATTGGGAGTCACTATATCGAAATGTTTGAATTGGAGGTCCAAAAGCTTTTAAAAAAGGGTGTTAGACCAGACTTTCTCATGCAGGGAACTATTTATTCAGACGTAATAGAAAGTAAGGGAACAAAGCACGCTGCAAAAATAAAGTCACATCATAATGTTGGTGGTCTTCCAAAAGAAATGAAACTGAAGCTTCTAGAGCCATTGCGAGAATTTTATAAAGACGAAGTAAGGCTAATTGGTGAAAAATTACATTTGCCAAAGGACTTTGTGTGGAAGCAGACTTTCCCTGGACCGGGGTATGCCATTCGTATTCGTGGTGAAGTTACAAAATTAAGACTTGAGCAAGAGGAGATTGCAGATAAGATTCTTTTGGAAGAACTGCGCAAAGCAAAGCTTTTGGATAAAGTCTTTATGTCTTTTCCAATCATGACGGGTGCGTACTCAACTGCTGTGAAAGGAGATGGTAGGAGTTTTAATGAAGTCGTTGCTTTAAGAATTGTTGAGAGTCGAGATATTATGAGTTCTACTTGGGCAAGACTTCCCTATGAAGTATTGCAAGATATTTCCTCAAGAATTGTTAATGAAGTGCCAAATGTAAGTAGGGTCGTGTATGATATTTCCACAAAGCCCCCTGCGACTATGGAATGGGAGTAGTGTTTAACACTTTCGTATCGGCGAAAGTGTTCAAAGCCTCTGCCATGCCGCGCTCCCCGTATTTGAAATTCAATTACGCTCCTGAAAGGGCCGTTCTCATATTCTTGAGTAAAAGATTCGCCTACCTCCCTTTCTCCCTAAAGGGACCGTTTGCTTCATTTCATTTCGCATACATCCGCGCAGAATGGCAAATACAAGTTTTGACGAAAAATTTTAGAGTAGATACTTAATACTTACTTCTGAATATTTAATTCTAGATCAGGCTGCGAACATGCCACCGAGTTTTTCTGCTTTTAGGAGAAGGTTTGTAAGCGCTTTAATATCAATATCTTCTATTTTCTTAAATCGAATGCAGCTCTTTCCTATGCTGGCTTTTGGAAATTCTGCTTTATGCTTTTCTGCGATATATTCTTTTCCTTCAACGGCACATATATATAAAGAGATGTAATTCTTTTGAGAGGCAAGTCCAATTATCATCCATTCTCCGGTGCGACCACTTGCGTATTTATAGGTATATTCCCCATATCCAATAATAGAACCATACATTTTCGGTTTTAGTTTGGGTACGGTTTTAAGAATGAGCTTGTGAAGCTCTAGCATTTCACTTTTTCTTGGCTCGTCGATAAGTGCAAAAAGTTCTTCTGGTGTCGTGGCTTTAGAGGACTTGAACATGTTCATGCATTCTTATTCTAGCACATATTGACTTGAGGCTAATTATATCCTATAATGCAAAAAGTTAATTCGATGAAACGTAGATTTTATCTACGTGGGGTCGAAAACAATCGCACATTAACTGGGAGGTAGGTATATGACCGATAGTGTCGTAAGAACGCTGGTCAGCGTGCTCAAAGAGCAGGGTCTTGATGAGCAGATGTCGCAAGACATCCTCATGCTTTTGCACAAGAGGCACATGATGAGCGGGTTAAGCTCGCGTCTCGTGGTGGAACTCGGTGTTCAAGACAGAGAGGTAAATCCTTTCTGGGAGCCGGAAAAGCTTGCGGAAGCAATTTCCGTGATTGGTCTTTTCGAAGACAGGAAGGCCGCACTCAGACTTTTGCATACTGCAATTATCCGTCAGCAAGAAGATATGCGCGAATCCTTTGCGTATGAACTCTTCTGCGAGTGCATCAAGTTGCCAAAAGCTCGAAAGCGCTACGGGAAGCCCCTTCCCCTGAGCACACTTCTTGCTGCAATCGACGTCGTTTCATGCCCCAATCTCATTATTGATGGAGGTCGACGAGGAGTATTCGACGACACCAGTATGGGGCCATGGGCGGAGACTGCCTACAAACTAGCTGAAGGCTAGACCCAGTATACAGGGCGCTGCTCATAAAAAAGCAGCGCCCCCCTACATCCACTTTATTTTTCTACCTCAATTTGGTATACTAGCTTATAACCCAAAAGGGGTTATTTTTTTGTTTTAAAACAAATATGGCCGGAGTCGTTACAACAACAACAAAAGACAGAAATGTCGCCTTAGACAAAATCCGAAATTTCGGTATTATTGCGCATATTGACGCGGGTAAAACCACAACCTCAGAGCGCATTCTCTATTACACAGGAAGAACATATAAAATTGGTGAAGTTCATGAAGGAGCTGCAACGATGGATTGGATGGATCAGGAAAGAGAAAGAGGCATTACTATTGTAAGTGCTGCTACTACTACATTCTGGAAAGACCACAGATTTAACCTTATTGATACCCCCGGACACGTTGATTTTACCGCAGAAGTTGAGCGTTCTTTAAGAGTTTTGGATGGTGCTATTACTGTTCTTGACGCTGAAGAGGGTGTTCAAAGCCAGTCTGAGACCGTATGGAGACAAGCTGACAAATATAACGTTCCTAGAATCTGTTTTATCAATAAAATGGATAAGCTTGGAGCTGATTATGAAAAAACAATTCAATCAGTTATTGATAGACTTGGCGCAAACCCAGTGACAATTGGACTTCCAATCGGAGCTGAGAATGATTTTAAAGGAATTTATCATGTTCTTGATGAAAAGTCTTATATTTGGAATGGTGAAGAACTCGGAGCAAGTTTTGAAGTTTTGGATGAAATTCCAGACGGAATGACTGACATGGTTAAAAAATACCGTGAGCAATTAATTGAAAAAATTGCAGAAACTGACGATGTGTTGCTTGAAAAATACCTTAATGGTGACGAAATTGGATACGACGAGCTAAAAGCAGCACTTCGAGCAGCAACTATTGCTTACAAAGTTGTACCTGTATTTGCTGGAACGTCCCTAAGAAATAAGGGTGTACAACCTCTTCTTGACGCTGTTATTGATTTCTTGCCATCTCCATTCGATTTGAAGACTGTAACAGGAACCAATCCAAAGACAGAAGCTGAAGAGACTCGCAATCTTACTCCTGATGAGAGCTTTACTGGATTTGCCTTTAAAGTTCAGGTTGATCCACACGTTGGAAAAATTACCTACGTTAGAATTTATTCTGGAAAAATTGCATCAGGAAGCTATGCATATAACTCAACAAAAGATGTAAAGGAAAGAGTTGGTAGACTTTTACTCATGCATGCAAACCAAAGAGAGGAAATTAAAGAAGCATTTGCTGGAGAAATTGTTGCTATCGTTGGATTTAAAGACACTATTACTGGAGACACACTTTGTGATGAAGTAAAGCCAATTATTCTTCAAAAAATTACCTTTAGAGACCCAGTTATCTCACTTGCCATAGAACCAAAAACAAAATCAGATCAAGAAAAACTAGGTGCTGCTATGAAGCGTCTTATGGAAGAAGATCCGACCTTTACTGTCAAGATGAATCATGAGACAGGACAGACAATTATGTCAGGAGTTGGAGAATTGCAACTTGAAATTATGGTTGAGCGAATGAAAAGAGAAATGGGAGTTGAGGCAAATGTGGGAGCTCCTCAGGTTGCTTACAAAGAGACCATAAAAGGGAAAGCGAATGCCGAATTTAAATATATTAAGCAAACAGGAGGACGTGGACAATATGGACACGTGTTACTTACTGTTGAAGCAAAGCCTCGAGGTGAGGGATTTGAATTTGTGAATTCTATTAAAGGAGGAGCGATTCCAGCAGAATTTATCCCACCAGTTGAGAAGGGTGTGAAAGAAGCAATGGAGCGTGGAGTTGGTTTTGGATACCCAATGGTTGATGTAAAAGTCACTTTGTACGATGGAACCTATCATGACGTTGACTCTTCTGAGATTGCCTTTAAAATCGCAGGTTCTCAAGCATTTCAAAAAGGTGCAAGAAGTGCAGAAGTTACGCTCCTTGAGCCTATTATGAAAGTTGAAGTAACAACTCCTGAAGAATTTATGGGAGATGTTATTGGCGACCTTAGTGCAAAAAGAGCTCAGATTTCAGGTAGTGAAGAAAGAGGAAATTCAAGAATTATTCTTGCACAAGTTCCTTTGGCAGAATTGTCAGGATATGCAACAACACTTCGCTCACTTACACAAGGACGAGCAAATCCTTATATGGAACCTTCTCACTATGAGGAAGTACCAAAAAATATTCAGGAGCAAATTAAAGCAAAATCCAACTTCGTACCAAAGGAAGAGTAGTACCTCGTTAATTTTCTTATTCAAACATTTGCCCCAAGTGCGTCACCTTGTTATTATTAATTCATGATAAAAGAGATTTATAGTGTAAAGCTTGATGAAAAGAATAATCCCATTGATGGTCTGGGTATTACGAAAGCGTCAAACAAACTTACTTATTACTACTTAAAGTATTTCGTTTTTTCAGTTCTTTTTGGTCCACTTTTTCTTGTACTTCCCCCCACCTTATATTATTTTTTGAGTCCAAAAAGCTATGCTTTAATTTTTGGGGATTCACTATCTATATTGCCGATTCTATTACAATTATGTTTTTTACTTATTATCGATTCATATTATGCTGTTTTTATTACTACGTTAATCAGGTTTTCCAAGTACAAAACTCTTCAAATAATTGTTTTTCTTAATTTCATTATTTTACTTCCTATTATTTTTTCCTAAACCCGACAATTGGTTCTTACTGGGCAGTTCCAACTATCATTTCTTTCTTGTTCTCTTTTATAGCTCTTTTAATAGAGACAAAGGATGTTACTATTCCATCCAAGAAAATTTCAATCGCCCTGATACCACTTCTTATAGTCTTAAACATAATTATTTTAATTTTTGTTGGTTGGGGGTTAACTTCGCTCAGCTTAGACCAGATACTCAAAGCTAAAAGCTAAAAGTAACTTCGTACCAAAGGAAGAGTAACACCTCTAAATTCTAATGCTTTTCGTTGCCTAACTCATTTTGTTAATATCTCTGTCTTTATGGTATCCTAATTAAGGAGTTATGGAATACACCACGTCACCAGAAAATATTGTTTCTGAAAAGACCAAGAATGTTATTGTAAATAAAGAAACATTGTATGAAGGTATTTTTGCACGTTACATAAATATTTTTTTAAATAAATTCCCCCTGATTTTTCCAATATTCGCAGCGGTTGTGATAGTAGGATTTTTTCAACCATTTGGATTTTTTACTTCCTTATCATTAATATTTTTAGTACTTTTAGATATATACTACGTGGTTCTATTAACAGTATTCATATGTAATACAAAGTACAAAATAGTACATGCTTTCATATTATTCAATTCAGTTATTATTATTCCTTATGTTTGGTATGGAAATTTTAGTATTTTTTCAATCTGGTCTGTGCCAAGTGTAATTGCGCAAGTAATATCCTTTATTATTTTATTTGCTACAAATAGGCATAGAATTCCTTTATCAGTAAAAGTCGTATTGACAATAATTCCCCTTGTAATTATTTTCCATGCGCTTGTATTTATTGGTATTAGTTTTTATGGAATGGGAGAAGGATTAAAGAGCATGTAGAGCAACTACTTTCTGAAACCTGTAACCTGTAGCCTGAAACCTAACTTATTATTTCAATCTCAACTTCTGGGGTGAATCCAAATACTTCCTGCATTTTCTCGCTAATCTCATTTATTATTTTCTTAACGTCTGACGCTTTTGCTCCACCTCTATTAATAATAAAGTTCTGATGTTTCTCACTTATTTGGGATTGCCCAATTTGTCGTCCTTTAAATCCAAGCCTATCAATTATGTATCCCATACTAACCTTGCCATGCCATTTTGTTGCAACCAG
>CAZKYX010000004.1:0-12058 GCA_964557125.1 uncultured Gammaproteobacteria bacterium | reverse complement strand
TTCTGGTCAAGATAATGAGCAATAAATCCAACACTTCGTGAAAGTACAAAGAGTGCGTTGAAAAATTCTTGTTGAATGAGTTCCCATAATTGTTCATCTGTGTATCCTTCTTTTTCTGAAAGATAATCCAATAGAACTGCCGCAATTGCTCCATCAACATTAAGAATTAAGTTCCCTTTCTTTTCAGTTGTAAGTTTTTCTACTTCCAGTGCAAAATTTGTAAAACGCTTTTGTTCTAGCTTTTCAGCAAATGTTTTGATTTCAGCAACTCTTGGGTCGGGCATATCAACCCTATATTTTTTGTGTCCAATTCCCTGTATGTAGACCTTTTTTGAGGCAAAATCTTCTACAAAATCATGTGCCGACTTTCCATCAACAACTCCTGAAAACCAATTCTTTGCACCTTCGTTAAGAGCGCCTCCAAATCTTGGACCAATTGTCAAAAGGCCTGTTGCAAGTGAGCTAACCAAATCTCGTCCGGCCCTAGCTGTAACAATGGTGTTCATAGCACCTGAAACATAGGGTCCATGATCAACACTTACTTTTAGAATAAAATCAACAAATTCCTCTGTTTCGCTTGATTGTATTTTCTTTCCTAAGAAAAGAGATGCTGCTATTTTTGCGAATGAATTTCCTTTCGCAAAACTTAAAAGTTCTTCTCCCAGTATTTTAACGACGCCATCTTCATCTTTTGAAATGCTTGATGCGATAAGAGCGTGTTTGCGGCCTTCCATATTTTCTATTGTATCATTCCCTGATTCAAACCCAAAATCGGGGAGGGTCTTTATCATATTTACAAATTCACTAAAACTTTCAGGAACTTGCGCACCGGCTTCTCGAAGGGCTTCTCTTTTTTCTTTTGCTCCTTCAGCTTTTGTTTCGGCCATTGCTTTTGCATGCCCAAATTGAGGCGGAGTTTCAAATAAATCAGAAATCGTTCCGGCAACATAGCAAATGACAGGTTTTGTAATATGCCCTTCTTTTAAAAGCTCTGCTAGCTTGTATTCATCCTCGCCTCCAAGCTCTCCGTAATAGACAATTGCTTGTGTTTGTGAATCTTCTTGAGCTGCCTTTAATGCGTCCACTGGTTCTAAGAGCGGAAATCTATCTCCTCCAAAGGAGAGTGCGAAAGATAATTTGTTGTGAGTTGATGCAACTATATTAACTAGTTCATTCACCATTCCGCCGCTCGCAGAAAGTACGCTGACGCCTCCTTTATTGAGTATTCCAGATGTCCCAATTTGCTTCTCAGAAATTCCGCCAATTGCGCCAAATTTAAAACTCAAAGGAACAACAACCCCAACGCTTGCCGGACCCGTGATGGTAACTTCTTTTGCTTGAGCAAAAGCGCCCAACTCAATGGCATGTTTTTCAGGAACTCCCTCAGCAAATATCGTGGCAAGATTAAGATTAGGAAATGTATCAAGTGCTTCTACAGTTGAAGTAAGTATTCTTCTCCCTGAGCTGACATTTAATAGCAGTGTAACGGTTTCCTTCGTTTGTGACGGGATTGACGAAAGAGAGTTGAATACTGGTAGGAGTATTTCTTTTTTTCCATAAAAAAATCGTTCAAATTTCTTTCCATTTGCAACAATACCGACAATAGAAGGATGACTTTTACCCAAGAGATAGTCATAGTCGAGTACTGACTGAATAATCCCAGCATGAGCTCCAATCATTATTAATTTTGGTTCTATTTCTCTCAGTTCTTGTATATTCATAAGGCAAAATTCGGAATTCGAATATCGAAATTCGAAACAAATTTCAATTTTATAAATCCTAAATTCAAAACGTTTTTATTTTTTGTCATTTTAATTTTTTGTTTTTGTTTCGTGCTTCGTGTTTAGTGCTTAGAATTTAAGCAATGTGTCTTAGTGCTGGTGCTACAATATCAGTTAGTGTCAATTCTGGTCCGTGAATTTCTCCCATTAAATTATTCTCTTCCAAAAACTTTTTCATAAGAGAAAGCCCTTCTTCTTGATGTGGTCCTCCACGTCTCACAAATACTTTTACACTTTGTTCTTGCAGCTGACTACTTACTTCACCTAGAGCTTTAATAATTCCCTTGAAAGTCACCCTGACATCCGTAAAGTTGGCAACGCCTCCGGAAATGATAATGGCCTTCTTGGAAGAAGAGGAGAGTAAAAGACTTTTTAAGACATTTTTAGTATAGATGTATGTTTCTTCAGCATTTGGATTTCCTGAGTATTCTCCATAATTTGCTAACTTTTCACCAGCACCCGCTTGATAGATTTCATCGGCAGTAACAAGACTTGCACCACCACCTGAGAGAAGAAGAAAAATAGAACCATTTGGATTGAGCAGGTTATAGCTAAAGGAAGCTGGGCTTTTTTCTTTCAACTCCTCAATTGAGCGCTCTTCCATCGTTTTTTTATGAGTACTTTCTCGAAAATCTTTTTTTCCCCATGCACCATTCACAAAAAAGTCAGCGGCTGTGTCTACTTCAACTGCGGTATCAAGGAAATAGTACTGTCCATCCTTAACAACAAGGGGATTTATTTCAAGAAAAGAAAAGTAATAGTCATCAAAAGCTGTAAGAATGCTATCAAGTGTTTCTTTTTCAATTTGAAGACTGAGCGCTATATCGTTGCTATCTTCATTGGTCTTAAGAATAACGGTTTTTATTGAATCCTTGTTTTCCTCAATATCGATACCGCCTAGAGTTGAGTAATATACCTTTTTTCCTTCTCTTACCCGTTCTACTGCCAAATAATATTCTCCAAAACCTTCGTGTTCTACGAATTCTTCAAGTATAAAAAAGGTAAAACCATTACCTTGAAGTTTTTCTATTTCATCCTTTACATTGTCTTTTGTAATACCGAAGGTAACAAGCCCCTTTTTCTTGCGTTGTTTTATTCCTTGGTCCACCTTAAGGACATATTGTGTTTCATCTTTCATTTTTGCTTTAAGGGATTCGTAGTATTCATCACTCGTATCTACTGTAATTCCACCATAGGGGACCTGCAAGAAGTCATACAGGAGTTTTTTTGCGGCAAATTCGGAAATTTTCTTACGCGCCATACAATACCATTATACAAAATGCGAAGCACGAATATCGAAGCACGAAACACAAAAAGGAAAAATCAATTATAATAAGGAAATGTTTAAGACCCTTCATCACATTGCACTCATCTGCTCAAATTACGAAGCTAGTAAGGATTTTTATGTAAACAAGCTCGGGTTTTCGATAATTAAAGAAACAAATAGAGAAGAGCGCAAATCTTACAAATTGGACCTTCGATTGGGTTCATTACAGCTTGAATTATTTTCTTTCCCAAATCCTCCAAAGAGAGTTAGCTTTCCTGAAGCAGCCGGTCTTCGTCATCTAGCTTTTGGGGTAGAAAGTATTGAAAAAACAAAAGAACAGTTGATTGCAAAAGGAATTCCTGTTGAAGAAGTGAGGCTGGACACCATAACTAACAAGAAATTTACATTCTTCCAAGACCCCGACGGACAGCCTCTTGAAATCTACGAACTCTAGGCCTTTACTTCCTTCAAAATAGGCTTATAATACGTATACATGAATGTCGAAAGCAAAAGAGGAATAGATTTTATTGGTGTTGGGGTTGGAGCTCTTATTGAAAATCCTGAAGGAAAATTTTTGCTTGCTCAAAGAGGACGGGAGGCAAAGAACGAAAGAGGTAAATGGGAATTTCCAGGTGGTACTATCGAATTTGGTGACACGATGGCTGATACCATTATTCGAGAAATCAGAGAAGAGCTGGATATCGAAATTGAACTATTAGATCACCTACCAGCAATTGATCACATAATTCCTGAGGAAGGACAGCACTGGGTGACTAGTGGGTTTATTTCACGAATAGTATCAGGTGAACCGAGGATTGTTGAGAGCCAAAAGTGTGAAAAAATTGAATGGTTTTCTTTAGAAGAAATTGAGGAACTTCCCGACAAGGCGATTACAACAACACTCTATCTTCCCCAACTCCGAAAAAGAGCTCAACTCGCATGAAAGAAAAAGGTGAGTTTCTTTCTTTAACAAATGTTAATGGTGTATGGACTGTTGAGTTTGGAGAAGACCTAGAAGTGCTAAAACAGCATGCCAAAGAAGATACTCTCACCTCAGCGCATAATAATTTCCCCCACAAGAAATTTAAAACGCAAATTTTAAGAGTTGAGGAAGTAACTGAGGTTCGCAGTGAATTTATCCCTTACCCAAAAAAAGGATTTAAGAACGTTAAACAATAAGGCAATCCCTAGTTTTTGCTCCCTTTGGTGTCATAATATAGGAATATGAGTGAGAATGATGGTCAAGAAATATCGCGAAGAGGATTTTTGGTAAAGGCGAGAAACTTTCTGGCAGCTGCAGCTCTAGCTCCCCGTACAATACCCGATTTGGTAGCAGAAAAACCACAACAAATTGAAAAAGAAAAAGTAAGCGAAAAGTGGGGGAGTATTGCAAATGTTGGGCATGATGGTGACGCTACCCGTGGAATATTCTTTTTTGCAGGAGAAAGGAATACTCGCTCGCCATATTCTCATTTACAGCCTGTGACTGAATGGAATAATGAAAACGTGGGGAAAATATTTGATGAAATAAAGAATACAAATGTGAATGTCATAAAGCTATCTTGGTGGGGGGATGAGAACGAGACTGAACAGTGGGCGCCTACTATTAATACTGAGAGTGTGAATAGAAAAGTATTTGAAGAAGCCGGCAAGCGTGATATGTTGGTTGCGCCGGTTATTGAGGTCTCACCGAATTTTGAGTTTTGGAAAGACTTTCCCGACAACACAGACAAATTAGAAGATAGAATTACTACGCTGCTTTCGCAATTTGGACGAGAGGAGAATTGGTTGAAAATGTACAACAGAAATGGTGAAAAGAGAACTGTAATACAGTTGATAGAAACAATTCATGGGACTCCAGTTGACGAGGATAAGTTTGCGGATACGTTTGATTTGGTTGTGGATAAAATACTACAAAAAACAGGGATAGCTATTGGTTTTGTTATAGATCCCACTCCTCTTCCAGCACATGGGTCTTATGAAGGACCCAATGAAAAAAAACTTTTTGACAAAAAAAGTATTCTCGGGGTGGGGGCTTATAATATCTTTTCAGACGGAGAAAGTGAGAAAGAGCGTTTTGAAAACGCGCAGAAAGTTATGGAACGGTGGATAAGCTCAGGCATACCGGTTGTTCTCCCTTTGGTAACTGAGTTTAATGATGAGGGAACCGACAGAATACATACCCAAAAATTTGGAAATACAGCTGAATGGAGAACTAGGCTTAAAGATTTTGTTGCCAAGTATGCAAATCAGGTAAAAGGGATATCGTTTGATAGTTGGAATACCTTTACTGAGGGTGGAGCTGTAACACCAACAGTTGAGTATGGGGACAAGAACTTACAGTTTGCTAGAGAAATACTTGCGACACCCGCTTTCAATCCACCTTTAAAAAGAGAACTAAAGTATAAAGCAGTTGTACCCTCAGTTGCTCGTGATTAATGTTATTTTGGGGAATTATCAAGGCTAGCCCACAGTAACAGGCATGCATATGTTCGGTAAGGTGCCCAGACTTCTGCTTTTTTTGTCATCTCTTCTTTCGTAAAATCTTTTCCGTAGAGTTTTTTCATGGCATTGTATAGTCCTAAGTCTCCTGCTGAAAAAATATCTTTACGGGCTAACGAAAACATCATAAACATCTCAGCAGACCAGACCCCAATTCCCTTTACTTGAATAAGATGCTCAATAATTTCTTCATTAGTTTTTTCATTCAAAGACTCAAGAATGATTTCTTTGTTGATTACTTTTTGCGAAAGGTCTTTGATGTATTTTATTTTTGGGTAGGAAATTCCGCATGCTCGAATATCATCATCCGTTAGTTTTAGAATATCCTTTGCATTTATTTCTTTCTTAAAGAGTTTTTCAAATCTTGAAAAAATTGTTGATGCAGCTTTTACTGACAATTGCTGACCAACAATTGCTCGTACCAGTCTTATGAACGGATTGGGAGCGCTCTGCAATACAATGGGGTCAATACCCTTTGCAACCTGATAGAGAAGTGGATCAATATTCTTGAAATGTGTGAGAGCCTTTTTATACATAAGTCGGTATATGGTATGGAGTATAGCGTATGCAGTATAATGGTTCAAATATGACAGACAATAAAAAGGGACCCCTGCTAACATTTTCTGTTGCTGACATTCCGTTGGGAATTGCTCTGGAAGAATATTTTTTATTGGCAAATAATTTAAAAGTTGATGGACTTGAACTTGTTGTCGGGTGGAAGACACGATTTAATATTAGAAAAGTTGCAAGGCTTTCTAAGAGATATAACGTACCAATTCTTTCAATTCATCAGCCTCCATGGTCTATTGCAGGAATGTGGCAGGACGAAGGCGCATTTAAGTTTGCTCAAAGATTTAACTCTGTATTTGTAGCGCATCCTATTGTAGTTCAACCAATGACCTCCCCAAAATCTAAGGAATATTTTGGTTGGCTCGAGAAGATGTCTGAGAAGTATCAGCTAAAAATTCTCATCGAAAATATGACAAACATTTATCAATTGATGCCGCTTCTCCATTATGTAAGTAAAAAACATCATGACAGTGCAACGACACTCATACCATTTGAAAAAATTTGTAAAAAATATGGATTGGGATTTACGTTGGATATAAGTCACATTATGGAAAAGGAACCTCAAAATGCACAGGGTTTTGAAGAAATGCTTCCATATCTTTCAAATATTCACTTGAGTGATTTTACAGAAAAGAAAGAGCATTTGGGATTGGGTGATGGCACTCTGGACTATGAATCATTCCTAAAGTATCTTAAAAAAATTAATTACACGGGGCTTATCAATTTGGAATTGTGTCCGCGAGTATTAAATGCGAGAGAGAAATATTATAAAGATATTGCAAAGTCTGTCAACATTGTTAGGCAGCATTTCCCAAAAACTGAATGACTTGGAAAAGACTAGATAGAAAAACAATTTACGATACAAAGTACCTAAAGGTTTATGAGGATAAAGTAGAGTATCCCAACGGAAATGTTGCAGACAGTTACTCTGTGTTTAGTCTCCCCGATGTGGTGATTGTTCTAGCACAAGACAAAGAAAAAAATATTATTACACTTCTTGAATACAAATATGGTCCGGACGAGAAGCTGCGTAACTTTCCAGCAGGACACATTGAGGAAGGGGAAGATCCGGTTGCAGCAGCTCAGCGAGAACTATTGGAAGAAACAGGATATGGTGGAGGGGAGTTTTCACTTGCAGGTCCGGTAAGAGAATTTCCAACGAAAAGCTTGAGCACCGCATATATCGTAAAAGCTCAAGGTGTAGAAAAAATATCGACACAAAACTTAGATGAAAACGAAGAGTTGTCAGTAGTACTCGTATCAACACAAGAATTGCAAAAAGAAATTGAGGAAGGGAAATGGATAGATGCAAAATGTCTTGCAGGCATAACCCTTACTCATATTCTTGACAATTCCCCTCTCAATCCTTAATACTTAATCCATAATAATGATTGTCCGTCTCAGATTTGATGTTAGTTGAGACGAGACTTAAGAATTTCTTAGGTTTTTACCAAATAAAACCGTGAAATTCTAAAGGGGGTGATTTTAGTTTATGGCAAAAAAAGAGGATAGCAATGCAATGATGATGAAAGGAATAGTAATCGTTGGTCTTTTAATTGCGGCTTTTGGTGGCTACATTCTCGCAAGAGCGAAATACAAACCCCAGATAATGGAGCTTAACAAGATGATCACTGAAAGAGATCAGGCTCTTAATGCAATGAAATCTGACCAAAATAAAATCATGATGAAGGATGGAACAATGTGGGTAGTGAAGGATGGAGAAGTGAATGAAATGGATGCTGATGTAATGCTTTCAAATGGAGACAAAGTTACCCAAGCAGGTAATGTTGTTAAAAAAGATGGAGAAGAAGTCATGATGAAGGATGGAGATTCAGTTGATATGGAAGGCAAATTGATGAAGAAGTATTAAGCGGACTTTTCAAGTGGTTCTGCAAAATGCAAAGGAAGCGTATCTGCGATTTGAAAATAGAGATATGTTCTGGCCAGTGGTGGATTGTTATTCATATCTGCATTTTGTTTAATTTCACCACCAGCAATTTTTGCGACTTCTTCTTTCAATTCACCAAATCTTTCTAGAGTTTCAATTGAGGTGACTGGTGGTGCAAGCATTCCCCGTTTTGAAAATCCATCGGGAAGATATGCGTGTCGTGCCTTGTGTAGAAATGTAAAGGTTACCATCGAGAATTCAAAAGCTTCACGCTCTTCGTCAATTTCTTTTGTTCCTTCCTCGCTAATGACAGGAACCTGAGCTTTTAAGAGGGTAAGAAGATTTTCATGAGGAATCTTTTCCAGATTCCAAACGTTAGGAAGTCTTTTCAAATATCCAATTTCGGCAAGTCTTAAGAAATCACTCGTTGTATTTGAGAGGTAGTATTTTGCGACGGAAGTGTCTTCAATTTTTTTATCAAAAAAAAGCCTTAGGGCAAGTGCAGAACTTTTGACAACTTGTTTTGGGCGAAGAACTTCATCTGAGTAGATAATTTCCTTCTGAAAGTCTCCGGTAAATTTATTCTCAACAGACATACTTTCGGAAAGTTTAATTCAGAGATGTGAAAGATGCAACAAGCAGAAAAAATTTATAATTTATAAATTATAATTTATAAATGCGCTTTACTGGTACTTTTTAAGTAAAGCGATTAGGGCGTATTCATCCCATGACAGACCTGATTTTGGGGATTTTGATTTTTGGTGATAGGAAAAATGAGGAACAAGTACATCACTTTGGTATGTTTTAAAAACAGTGGGATGGATATAGTAACTTCTGCACACGGCAACGGTATTGTTGAGGTGCTCTGAGACCTTCTTTACGGTTTCTGTAATATTCTTTTTAAGTGTAGTTTTGTCTGGGCTATTTCCAAGCTTATAAAAATTATTGGCTGATAGATTTGAGCCTCCCCATGTTCTAAAATCCTTTGCTGTAAAATTGTTTTTTGTTATATCTTTCAAGAATTCATTTACATCAGATGAATCAATTGTGTGACGATTGTTATCTTCATCTATGTACTGAAAGAGTTCATAACCAGGTAATTCAACACATTTTTTAATTGTTCTTACAATCGTTGGATTGGTTACTTCAAGGGTGTTATGTACTCCACTTTTCCCTCTGAATTGAAAAACGACATCTTGCGAGTTAACCGTGACATGCTTGTTGCGAAGGGTTGTAAGTCCGAAAGAGTTGTTTTCTTTTGAGTATTCCTCGTTACCAATACGAATAAAAGTGTGTTCTAAGAGCCAAATGATTGTTGCGATAATTTTCTCTCTATCAAGTTTTGGTTCCTTTAAATCATGTGAAATCTTTTGACGGATAAGCGGAAGAGAAAGGCCAAAGTCTATCATTTTTGAGAATTTTTTTTCCTGCCCGATTTTTATCCAATCAGGATGATAAATATATTGCTTTCGTCCTTTTTCATCTATTCCTGTGGCTTGAATATGTCCATTTTTTCTTGGTGATATCCAGACCTTTTCCCAAGCAGGCGGAATAACGAGACTCTTAATTCTTGCTAGCTTTTCTTCATCAGTTATTTTTTCTCCTTTGGTATTGTAGTAACTAAACATGCTACGAACTTTTTGCCGAAACCAACCTGCAGATTTATCATTTACATACCGAAGTCCTTCTTCTTTCATTTGTTTTTCAATATCAGATGAGTTCATATGATTGAGTATAGCAAATTTATAAATGTCCTATTGACAACACTCTGAAAGTTGCTATTCTAAGAGTATGGCAAAAGCTAAAAAAAGCCCAATTCTCCCAATAGTCATTGTAGTAGCAGTTCTTGCAGTTCTCGGAATTGTTGGATACTTATTAATGAATAAAGGTGGGGTTTCTACAATGGGAATGAAAAAAAACGGTGGAGCATTCTCATCAATTAAGGATGCCCTTTCTAAATCGGTGAGCTTGGAATGTAATTACAAAGATCCAACATCAGGCGCAGATATGAAAGTTTGGATAAAAAATGGAGCTATTCGATCTGATATGCCAGCACAGGGTAGTGAAGAGGGAGGCACCATGATTATGAAGGATAAGAAAATGTATATTTGGAATGGTAATGAGGGTTTGGTTATGAGTCTTGAAACTCCAGAAGGACAAGAGCTCGAAACATCAGACACTGGGAGTGAGGCCGACAATTTGATTAAAGATTTAGAAGCATACAAGAATGATTGTAAGCCTGCTGTCGTAAGCGACAGCCTTTTTACCCCTCCATCTGATGTGAAATTCACAGACATGTCTGCCTTGATGCCTTCAGGAACGCAGCAGATGGACAGTAGCGAAGAAGTTGAGAATTATATGCAACAATATCAAGAGGCTACAGAAAATTCAGATCAATAGGTTAGACAAATCCCAGAATTGAAAGCATTTTAGTTATTGTTTGTTGATTGTTAGTGTTTTTACTTGCAGTTATCAAAAGCTTTAGAACCTCTGGCGTATTAAAATCATCATCCATATATGTTTCAAATTGTTTCATAATTTCCGTAGAATCCTTCTTAGCCGGTTTTACGTTACTTGTCTTTAAGCTTCCAAACTCCTTTTCAGCCCTTTTTGCCTCTTTCTCTGTGTATTCCCAAGCTTCTCTGTAGTGGTGGGATAGGAGAAGCCACCGAATGGCAGCCGGACTATACGTTTTTAATAAGTCGCTTATAAGAACAAGATTGCCAAGGGACTTAGACATTTTTTCGCCCTTGTATGAAAGCATCCCAACGTGCATCCAATATGTAACAAATGGTTTTTTGTCTGTGTAGCTTTCACTTTGGGCAATTTCACTTTCATGATGAGGATAGATAAGGTCAAAGCCGCCGCCATGTACATCAATCTGGCTTCCAAGCGTGTCATACACCATTGAAGAACACTCAATATGCCATCCGGGTCTGCCTTTTCCAAACGGGCTATCCCAAAAGGGTTGCTCAGGTAAAGATTTTTGCCAGAGAATAAAATCCAAAGGATTTTTCTTTCTTGTATCATTAGGATTTGCACCCCGCTCCAGCGATAGAGTGATCATTTCCGACGTACTCAAACGAGAAAGTTTTCCATATTCACTAAAAGAATCAACTGAGAAAAAGACGGTACCATCTACTTCATATGCGTGATTTTTTTCCAAAAGTACTTTTGTAATTTTGATAATCCGGTCAATTGAATCAGTCGCTTTTACGTAAAAGTCAGGTTTTAAGATATTGAGCCTCTTGCAATCATTCAAAAACTTTTCAGTCCAGAAGTCACCTAATCTGCTCCAGTCATCATTATCTCTTTTTGCTCGAAGCAGTATGTCGTCATCGATATCCGTAACGTTTTGTGTATATATCACGTGATAATTTTTGTACTCCAGATACCTTTTGAAGACATCAAAGAAATTGTAGACGAAGGCATGTCCAAGGTGTGTGGTGTCGTACGGCGTGATACCGCACACATACATGAGAATTTTATCTTTGTGAAGAGGGACAAAATTCTCTTTTTTTTGTGACAGGGTGTTATATATTTTCATGACAACAGCATACCATTGTACATGAAAACCAGAATAAAGAATACAGAATTATGTACAAGGAAAGACAATTATAATTTTTAAGTCTAATAACTAATAACTAATAACTAATTACCTGTATTCTAGAACACTTCTACGCGTGTGCCAATATTTGCCCATGAAAAAACCCACTTAGCGTCTTCAACAGAGAGGTTGACGCATCCATGGCTTGCCCTGCTTCCGAATTTATTATGCCAATAGGTGCCATGAATGGCATATGCTTTATAGAAAAACATAACATGCGGTACATCCTTTAAGAAATAAGGTTCATAGGGCGGATAATTCCCTTTCATGTTCTGTTTTTCTATTTTTGTTCTAATTTTAAAACTTCCTTTAACGGTTGGGGTGTATCTCATGCCCGTTGAGACCTTAAATTCCTTTTGGATTTGTCCACCTTCCCATGCATACAGGCGCTGTTTGCCGATGTCAACGGTAATAAGCTTATCAGAGGTAATTATGTCTGTGGC
>CAZKYX010000003.1:75879-85376 GCA_964557125.1 uncultured Gammaproteobacteria bacterium | reverse complement strand
TCCTAAAACAGAATGGTATCTCAAAAAGCGACGCTTTATATATAGGAGATGAAATTAGAGATATTCATGCCTCTCAAAAGGCAGGAGTAAAAATAGTTGCTGTGACATGGGGATTTAATTCAAAAGCGGGTCTCTCAAAGGCTAGTCCTGATTTTCTCATAGATAAACCGGAAGAGTTGTTAGAACTATTAAGTAAACAAATATAGGGGAAAGTCTCCCTTCTTGATGCAAAAAGTTTTATTAACTCATTTGGAATTTATGCTCCTATGGCCTATGCATTTATTCTATTTTTGGAACTGCGTGAAACGTGTCAACAATGAATGCGCTTTGTCCTCTAGAAAGTATGCTGTACCAATAGGGCTTGAGGGAGACAGTCAAATAGCAACTGCTGGGATAGTAATTGGGTTTTGTGTTTGTTAGAGGATTTTCCCACATGATTATCAAAAAAAATAACTGATTTTTATTTCTTTTGATGACCCTTTTTACTTAATGCAAGAAAAACAATACCTGTCCAAACCGAAATAGAACCCATTAATATGGTGAATGCAGAGAATGCGTAGGTGAGTATTCCTAAATTAAGAGCAGTTGTCAGCGCAGTAACAGTAATCCATGTATCCCTGGCCTTATTTGGAACCATAACAGGAGCACCCTTTTCATCTAAAATTACTTCCCCCTTTTCATCAACGGATTCAATTTGACGTGGCATTTCAGAATATGTTTTTCCGCCAGTCATTTTTAGAGCATGAGTCCTTATAATGTCTACCTGTGACTTTAACGTAAATGGACCTCTAACTTGAGCGTTGGGAATAGTAGCATCTTCTGGAGTAACTATTTTTTCCCTTTCAATATTTTTATAGGTAAAGCATATACCCCAAATACCCCCTAGGATAAGTACAAAACCCGCAATAATTGCAAAGAAGGATGAAAGTTTGAGCATTAACTTCATATATATATATATATACTGTAACGGAATTTTAACTTCAATTCAATATAAAGAATCAAGCGGTTACTATATGAAGTAGTACGTAACAGTGTACTTCATGAAATTTTTTGTACAATTTCTTCTAATTTGCGAGTACAAAAATTGTAAAATTAAAATTATTAATTGTTGTCATTCTTTTACTCCTTATCTCAAAAATCAGCATTTGTGGGCGTTGATTTTATTAGGCATACCATTGGTGATTATCTTTATGACAATCAAATTCTTCCACATGATTGCTTGCTTTTCTAATATCAATCTGCCACGATAATGTAATGAAGATAAAATATTTATTCGCAATTGTTTTTGTTTTGTTCCTCTTCTCTCAAAGGATTGTATTCGCAAAAGACTTTCGAGTAAATGGAAAAATTCTCGATTCGAATAACAATCCGATACCTCAGGGCGTCATTGCATTTATTGATGCGAATGGAAAAACGATTGCTGCGGCAACTGCAGACAGCGTAGGTGCCTACGAAGTTTTGGTAGCTGGAGGTAATTATTCAATCATGGCAGATGGTCCTCGTGATGCTGGACTGAAGGGTACGACTCTTTCTAGTCAAGCTATATCATCAGATAAAACGCTAGATTTTACATTAGAAGCTCCTGTCATAGAGCCTGCAGTCAAGCCAAGTAGTATAAAAAAATTCCTGCCCTTAGTAATTGCTTTCGTTGTATTATTAATAATTGCCTGCGGAGTTGTAATTCTTAAGAGAAAGAAAAAAACTAGCGTAACTGAGTAGCTCTTACCAAAATCCAATAGTCAGTATAATTTATTACTCCATTACTGTCTGCATCGTATCTAGCATCATATACCCCTTGATAAATTGCATAGTTCCACGGTTCCCATGGAAGTACATTTACTACAGTATTACAGTCAACAACAGCAGACTTAACCGGACTTTTAATTCTTAGGTCTCCCGAGTTATACATTCTATAATAAATTGTTGCTCCGCACTGCCAGCCTGCCCATGATTGTGGGCTACTACTGATAAAGCCTCTGACCGTACTTGGATTTGCTTGATTGCTTGCATCCATCGCAGATCCTGAATTATATGCGAATCCATAACGAGTACCATTTGAAGGAGGGACAGCTGTTGTATTTAGTCCATTTGGATCAGTTGAGACATCAAGTCTTCCACTGACATTACCGTTTGCATTATAAGAGTATTCAAATAGAGCATAACTGCCATACATCTTGGCATTAAAGTTGCCAAACATTTGTTCTTCAGGTGGTGTTGCAGTCGCCAAAACATGAACCGTTGCATTCATTGGTTGCCCCCCACTATTTACCCAATACTGAAGCAGGTAATCTTGAACCTGAGCGCCTGTCGAAATGACTATCTTGAAAGGAATTGTTATGCTTTGCCCCCCAGTAAGTATGACTGAAGCAGGAAGATCCTGGATTACCCAGCCAGCCGGATAGCTGTGACTTATACCAAAGACGGCAGTACCACAACTTGCCGGATTATTGTAGGTAATAGTTAGCGTTTGATTTATTGTTTCCCCAGCATTACCAGAAAGGCTTGTGCTTCCTAACGAATTACTCGAACCTTGGAAACAGTTAATAGGCGTTGGAGTTGGAGTGTTTGTAGGACCGACTTGGGCAACTTGCACGGAACCATTAGTACTAAGAGGACTTGATTCTCCCGGCTTTGCTACCCAAAATTGATAAGGGTAATTTCCAGCGGTTGCACTTGAAGAAACTTGAATTGTGAAGTAGATATTTTTTGTTTCACCAGCTGATACTGTAACACTTGCAGGTATGCCTCCAAGTGTCCACCCAGAAGGACGGCTATTACTAATGGTATATAGCAGTGAGCCACAACCAATTGAATTATTATTTTTGATTGTAAGAGTATTATTTACCGTATCTCCGGGTAAAGCCAAAATAGGCTGAGACTGAAAGAGAGTCACTGTCTGTTGCGTATTGCAGTTTTGAGTTAGAGTAGCAGTTGGACTTGATATAGGGCTTGGCGATGGGCTGGCATTCAGTGCTTGTTGGACCTGAACCCGACCAGTAGCTACTCCACGTGTATATGAACCCGTTATAGCCCAAATGTTGTAGATATAGTTACCAGCTATCAGGCCATTTGTTGAAGCAGACATAGCAAATGGAACGTGTTTTGTTTCGCCACCACTCAGTGTGATGCTTGGGGGAAAGCCACTAGGGCTCCATCTTGGTATTGCTGAAAAGTTAGACTGAGCATATTGAAAGGTATATATTGTAGAGCAATTGGCAGCATTATTACTTTTGATATTCAGAATATTGCTAACGGGAGAGCCTAGCACAGCGAGAACAACATCATTTTGTAGGGTCATAGTAGTATTGGCCTCACAATTATTCGAAGAGGTCTGAGTGACTATCGGTGTGGGGGTAGGTACTAAAGGAATAACATTTACTTGACCAGTTGCAGTGTAAACTGAGGGAGAGTTACCTTTCTTGACATGGAAACTGTAATTATTGCTTCCTAAGGATGCATTAAATGGAACAATTATATTGAAATTTACAGTTTTTAATCCACTGCCTCCTATTGCTGTTTTTTCCGTAGGCACTGCCATAAAAGTCCAGCCTGCAGGAGCTTCATAAGCGATAGTAAAGGTTGAGGGACATGAGGAAAGATCGTTATTTGTTATGAAAAGTGTTTGATTTATTATGTCTCCAGGCATTGCTTTAATGCTTTGCAAGCTAACTGCAACTATTGGTGTTGTTTTGCAGGAGGAAGGGGCTGGGGAAGGAGTAGGTGTTGAAGTTAGAGAGGGAATTGGGGTAGGTGTCCGCGTTGCAGAAGGTGTTGGGGATGAAAAAGGTGTTGGAAGAATAGTGGGGGTGGTTCCTTCCGGTAAGAAGTTGGGTGTTCCCATGCCAGTTGGTCCGTCATAGCCAATACTTGCTGTGCATCGAGGTGACCCTCCACAACCTCCATTAGAGCCAACGGTGATATCTCTAAATTTAGAAATGTTCGCGTACATGTATGCAGCAGCAGTGGCATTGTTGGAGCTCTCTTCTAGAGCTAACGCAGCCGCAATAATAGGAGACGATAGGCTTGTGCCTCCCGTTATATACCAACCAGTACGTCCATAGGAGGGGGTTGTGTTATAAATAGCAATTCCAGTTCTTGGATCTGCAACAGCCGCTACATCAGCAACGCTTCTTTTATTACCGCACCCTACAGATGACCAATTCGGAAGACTTAATTGGTATGGATGTGCGTTATAGACAGCAGAGCAACCACCACCTGTACCATTCCAAACAGTTTCAGACATATATGTATTGTCATTTCTTAGATAGAGTGAGGTTCCACCAGCGGCGATGACATTGGTGTATGAAGACGGGGTATACAAGCCATATCCCCAATCCCCAGTACCTGCGACAACAAAAACTCCTGGATGGCTGTATGAAGAGTCATAATTATAATAGACGCTCTCAGCTGCACCGTAGCTATTTGAGATGGCGGTTGCTCCCATGTCAGCTGCCTTTCTAGTAGCAGCCGCTAAGTTCACTAAGTAGTTGTCGTTTGCTTCAACTACTAATATTTTGCATGTTTGACATATTGCGTGTACTGTCTGTACGTCTAAAGCTTCTTCTCCCGCCCACTCTCCAACTACGCCAGACGGCAAGGGGGAAGTGTTCCCGTTTTGATTTACTACCGTTAGACAGCCGTTTGCCTTAGTGCATGCGGGTAGACCAAAGGTTTGAGAATAAACTGCAAGATCGCTCTCAAGCGTTGGGGAATGGAATGCTATTACTACAGCGACAATTCTAGGACCAAATGTTGTTGGCGTTTCACATTCCCAATCCAGTGGTCCGCCAGGTGTGCACGGAAGACTGTAGGCTTTATGAAACTGTTCTGGACTTAGTCCTTTTGGCAGAGAAAGAGTAGAAAGAGGGTTACCACTTGAATCTGTTACCACTTTTGATATGCATGAGGCTTTTCCATCATCCACAGGTTTGTCGCATACATCTATTGAGGGTCTATCGGGAATTGATTGAGGGTCACTTGGTGCCTCATCGGCAGCAGCTAGATTATCAGTGTTGGGGCTCATTATCTCAAAACATTCCTGAGCTTCATTAGTTGAAAATTCGCAAATGTAGCAATCTTCATCATCTGGACAATTGGGGTTAGGTGCGCCATTTCTTTGATATTTGGAGCTTGAAGTGTTTTTATATGCAGAAGATTTTGGTTTGTAGCACAGTGCTATAGAATTGTTGCATTCAGTCATGTAGATGTCATTTGCTTCATCCGAATTTATTGCTTCATCTTGAAGATTTCCACCTTTAGTTATCTCTTGGACACATGATGGCATTTGGGAAATTGTGTCTTTGGTTGATAGTTCGTCCCTACAGGATGGGCTTTTTACCCATGGGGTTGTTTTTTCAGTAGTATAAAAATTTCTCGCTGCTGATGTAAAATCTTTGACTACGACTTGGTTTGCAATGTCACTGGTTTTATTGAGTTGCTCAAAAGGATTTATGGCGATTAGGACAATCGCAAAAAGGACTGATAAAATTCCAACAACGACAAGAAGCTCAACAAGCGTAAACCCAGCTTTGATTTTCCGCCTTATTCTATGTGTAATAAAACCCACATATATAGAATATCATGCACACTGAAATGATAGCGGGAGAGGTTATACTATCGGGTGATTACCACTCAGTCACTGGTTTTCGGCTGGAATTCTTTTTACTTCAACGTGTTTAAAGCCCAATAGTTGAAGTTTCTTTTGTGTTTCTTTATTTCTTACCCAGACAGAATCTGCAGTTCTCAAATCGAGTTCCGGAACAACAACTTGTACTGAGTGCGGTTTTTTATCTGCATAATCCAACCATTCTTCTTTATCCCACGTTTTTCTGAAAATTAATTTATTCGCCCATTTGCCGACCTTGTCCCCATTTGGGATTGCATTTAATGCGATATGCCAGTCATGAAATTCAGTAAATACACCATTTTGTACATCGCTGAAGGAAAAAAGCACCTGATTATCAATCTCACCTTTCTTACGATATCTCCTATAATCCTTCCCTCTTTCAAGAAGTCTTGCAAATTGCCCTTGATATCCAGTCATACGTATGTTCTCTTCTTGCTTTCCGACAGCAAGGAAAAGTGGTGTGAATCCTACTTCTTCCTCAAGCCATTTATATACTGGCTCAAAATCAGAATCAATTCCCATTTTTTGTCTTACAATCCCAAACTCAACAAATTCAAGAGGTCGAGCATGATGGTATAAGAGAGGCTTTTGGGTTTCTAGTTCTTGTGGAAGATTTTCTTCACCGCTTTCCATTATTCTTAAAAATATACATGGATGAGTACCCAAACACAAGGGCGACAATGCCAATGATGAGTCCTGTTTTTGATGCAGTATATATAAGGTAGGTGGGAAGAGGTATGACGTAGGGGATAGAGAAGTCAGTGCATATCTTTTTTCCGCTTTCGTTTACACCTTGCTTTGTACATTCGACAAGTTTGGCGTCTCTTCCCTCATTTACTAAGGAGGGCAATATCAAATGAAATATATACGCAAAAACAAATCCCCAAATAATAATCCAGTAAAAGAAAATATAGAGGGGAAATTGATTTTTAGTTTTTGGTAGTAACATATTACTTTAAGTTCTCACAGACAACTCCGTCATCATCATTATCAAGACCGTTATTGCCATGCACATCAAAAAAGGCTTGAGCATCTTTTTGGGACTTAAAGTTGTTACAGGTAATGTGTGCTTTTGCATCAGGATGTCTATTTTTATAGTCTTTTGCGCCGTTGTAGTCTTTTGAAACAATAAGAAAAAGTGAGATAAGAAGAATAAGAAGAGAAATATTAAGCGTTGTCCCAATGAGACTGACTTTTCCCATATACTATTACTGTACGCTTTTTCGATTTGGTATAATAGAGCTCAATTTATGAAAGCATACATAACATGTCCCGTAAGCTACACGCAGGAAAGACTTAGTCTTCTTCCTGAGATTGAAGGAGTGGTCAAATCCAAAGGAATTGATGCTTTTGTCTTTCAGGTTGGGGGAAGGGCAAGCGATATATTCGAAAGAGATTACAAGCAGCTTGAAAGCTGCGATCTGCTCATTGCTGAAGTTTCTGAGAGAAGTCACGGGGTTGGTGTTGAGATTGGACTCTCATACAATCTTGGACTATTACGAATTCTTCTTAGCGAGAAAGGAAATACGGTATCAAAGCTTCTGGAAGGGATGCCAAATACTGTAGTTCTTGAGTACGAGTCAGTTGCGGACTTGAAAGAAAAGCTTTCAAAAGAACTGGACCTTTACCCTATTTAAATAGTTGATTGACTTATTATTGAAGATTTATTACACTTATTTCTATCTCTTCTTAAAGAATTCATTCAATTCCAATATTTGACAATTAGCAATTGATTTGATAAACTGCTAATTATATTCATGTCTGACCAATATACAGAATACAACGACAAGTTAATCCCAGTTATTCCAATTAGAGATGGAATTGTTTTCCCTCACACAGAATCAATATTGACCTTTGGAAGACCTCGAAGCCTTGCTGCTCTTGAAACAGCATTTTCAGGCGAGCGGGTTGTGTGTTTTGTTCTCCAAAAAAATCCACGACAAGAAGATCCTGAGCTTTCAGATCTTTATCAAATGGGCACCATTGCTCATATTGAAAGGATGATAAGAAGCGACGGTGAAGTAAATGCATTGGTAAGAGGACTTGCCAGAGCAAAGATTGTAAGTTACAGCGAAAGCGAGAAGTATCTTCAGGCAATTGTTCATGAAATGGACGAAGGTCAGGAGGATAGTGCTGAAGTAAAGGCTCTTGTAAATCATCTGACTGCACTCTTTAAAAAAGCGCTAAGTCTTGGAAAGCAAGCCGACTTTTTGGTCTTCATGAATATTATGTCTGAAATTTCTGCATCAGAACTTGCAGATCAAGTAGCATCAACTCTTGACATAAAGGGCTCTGAACGACAGGATATTTTAGAGACTGTTGATATAAAAGAAAGACTTGAAAAGATTTCAGAATTTCTTTCAAAAGAAGTAAAGGTTCTAGAAATTGAAAGAAAAATTGCCTCAAAAACACAGGAGACTTTAGAAAAATCAACCAAGGATGCGATTTTGCGAGAAAGATTAAGAACCATTGAGAAAGAATTGGGTGATACCGATGAAGGTGGGGAAATCAAAGAACTGTTAGACAAAATCAAGAAAGCAGGAATGCCAAAGGATATAGATGAAAAGGCTCGGAAAGAACTTAAAAAACTTCAGCAATTAACGCCTTACAATCCTGAGTCAGGATACTTAAGAAACTACATTGAGTGGCTTGTCGCACTTCCTTGGAATAAAAAAAGCGCCAATCAGCACGACTTAAAGACAGCAGAAAAGATTTTGGATGAAGGTCACTATGGCCTTAAAAAAACAAAAGAAAGAGTCTTGGAATACCTTGCTGTACATCAACTTTCAGGAAAAATGAAAGGTCCCATTTTGTGCTTTGCTGGCCCTCCCGGTGTGGGAAAAACCTCAATAGGTAAATCTATCGCAAAGTCCTTGGGTAGAGAATTTGTAAAGATATCGCTTGGAGGAATTCGAGATGAAGCAGAAGTGAGAGGACATAGACGCACGTATGTTGGGGCACTTCCCGGACGCATCATTCAGGGAATTAAGGATGCAGGAACAAAAAATCCTGTATTTATGCTCGATGAAATTGATAAAGTTGGAGCTGACTTTAGGGGAGATCCATCCTCAGCACTTCTTGAGGCACTTGATCCAGAGCAAAACAATGCATTTTCAGACCATTATTTAGAAGTGCCTTTTGATCTCTCAGATGTTATGTTTATTACCACCGCAAATCAGCTTGACACTATTCCCCCAGCGTTAAGAGATAGGCTTGAGATAATAAATTTTGCAGGGTACATTAGTGACGAGAAATTCCATATTGCAAAAGACTTTTTACTTAAAAAACAACTTGCAGCTCATGGTTTAAAGGCGTCAAATGTAAAAATAACGGAAGAAGCTCTTCACTATATTATCGGCAGATATACACGAGAATCTGGGGTAAGAGGACTTGAAAGACAAATAGCTGCAATTTTTAGAAAGGTTGCTCGAAAAGTTGCAGAAGGAGAAAAAGAAAAGGTAATCGTTACAGTCAAAAATATTACAAAATTCTTGGGACCTGAGAAGTATAATTCAAGTCTTGGTGAAAAAGAAGATGAGATTGGTATGTCAACAGGTCTTGCATGGACATCAGTTGGCGGCGAAATACTCTTTATTGAAGTTGCCCTCATGGCAGGAAAAGGACAACTGATACTTACAGGGCAGCTGGGAGATGTTATGAAAGAAAGCTGCCAAGCTGCAATGACGTATATTCGTGCAAGAGCTAAAAAATTCGGGCTTGAAGAGGACTTTTATAAAAAAATCGACGTTCATGTACATGTACCTGAAGGCGCTGTTCCAAAAGATGGACCATCAGCAGGGGACGCTATTACTACAGCATTGGCATCAGCTCTTACTAAGATACCAGTGAATCACTTAGTAGGTATGACCGG